>JBGPMV010000084.1:0-7407 GCA_041487155.1 Rhabdochlamydiaceae bacterium | reverse complement strand
GAGGATAAAAATGCCCTCTTAGAAAGAAATAACCGTACGCTCACTAATCAAATCGAAGCGATCAAGGAAGAAATTCGGGTACTGGATAGCTCACAAACTTCTTCACAGAGCTCTTCACCTGCCATCTCTCCTATTAAGAATACCTCTTCGGACGATTCTTCTGAAATAAGTCAAATCAATCAAACGCTGAAGAACATTCAAGGAGCGATCAGTACATTAGATGAAGTAAATCCTCTTTGGATTGGGCCTATCGTGATTAATATGGCATTTCTTGACGGCAAGTTAGCTGAGGATAAACAAACTTGGATCCAAGGTAAGTTTGGAGATGCGATCGAATCCCAAGAACTCATACGCCTTAAAAAAAGCCTTACCGTTCACTATAAACAACCTCTAGCTCGTAGAACTTATTCAGAAACAAATATACGCATAGTTGCCGGCGATTTAACCAAAGCTCTCGCAGACCCTGCAATCAAAGCTCTTAAAGAGCCTAATCGGTTTGCAACTTTAGATTCTTGCTTCGGCGAAAAATTGTTTATTGTACGAGGACTTCAAGAAGCCAGAATGAAATTGGAACCGATCGTAGCACAATATAAAAAACTGAGCGACAAAGATGCACATCGACAAGAAAAGTTTGCAAGAGCAGAACAACTCATTGGACAAATTGACCAAGTGCTTCAAGCTATTGGACAAAAACTGAATCAACAAAAGTGGAATATTAAGAAATAAAAAAACCTTCCAGGTTTTGCCGGGAAGGTTTTTTTAGGAAAATTTAAGCGTTTTCTATCGCTGTTTGAACTTCAGGTGTTTCTTCAGTTCCCGGTTGGACGTCAGAGACGGCCATGGTGAGAACTTCGATTTTAGATCCGTCGACCATTTTCAGGATGACAGATTTTTCTTGTACACGAACAACAGTTCCAATAATTCCCATTGCAGTAACGCGGTCTCCTTTTTTCATGGAGCTGCGTTGCTTTTCTGCAGCTTTACGTCTTTTTTGCTCAGGTCGCCAGAGAAGGAAGTAGAAGAAGAGAACGCCAAAGCCCAGGAGCATGAGCGTTTGCATGAAATTACTTTGGGGAGCAGCGGCTGCTTCATCAGCAAAAAGAGCGCCGGAAGCGAGAACGAAGGGAAGAACTTTCTTGAACATATGACCTCTGTAATGGGTTTAATAATTTCTCTATTGTGCCTGAATTAGGGGGAGGAGATCAAGGAAATTCGTCCTTTAGGATTGTAGGTAAAATTTTAATTATAATGTTTGACTTTGTCACATATTTTTCATATATTCTTGCCACGAGACCATTTGCCATGAAAAAACCACTTCCTATTGGGATTAGCGACTTCAAAAAAATGATTGTGGGCGGCTATGCCTACGTCGATAAAACCTTTTTGATTCAAGAGATTGTGGAAAAGGGAACGCATGTGGCGCTCATTTCTCGTCCGCGCCGTTTTGGCAAGACGCTCAATTTGTCTATGCTTCGCTATTTTTTTGAGAAGGGAGAAGAAGATACAGGCTATCTGTTTAAGGGTCTTAATATCTGGGAAAATGAAAAGTATAGAGCTTTGCAGGGACAGTTCCCTGTTATTTCGATCTCTCTGAAGGATGTGAAGCACTCTTCTTGGGATGAAACGTTTAAAGCGCTGCGCAAGGTCATTGGAAAGGAGTTTGAAAGGCATCACTCTATCTTAGCAATTCTGACGGCAAGAGAAAAAGAGCTTTATCAGAGGATTCTTTCTGAAGATGATGATAAAACTTTATATGAGCAAAGCCTTTTTATGCTCACAGAATGGCTGCATCGCTTCCATAAAAAACAGGTTATTCTTCTCATCGATGAGTATGATACTCCGGCTCATGCGGCTTATATTGGAAAATACTACAATACTTTTATCGATTTTATCCGTAATTGGCTATCGGCGGGCTTGAAAGACAACGTTCATTTAGAACGGGGCGTCCTTACAGGTGTTTTGCGTATTGCTAAGGAGAGTATTTTTTCAGGGCTGAACAATATCAGCACCTTTACGATTCTGAGCGAGGAGTTCCAGGATAAGTTTGGGCTGCTTGAACCCGAGGTCAAGGTGCTTTTAAAGCAGTGCGGTCTTTCTGATAAGCTCTTTGAGATCGGCCAGTGGTACGATGGCTACCGTATAGGGTCTTGCAAAGGCATTTATAACCCCTGGTCGGTTTTAAGCTGTATTGCTAAAAATGGAGCTCTATCTCCTTACTGGGTCAACACGAGCGATAATGCTCTGATGAAACACTTCATTGCCAAAGGCAGTGATGATTTGAAAGCGGACATTGAAGAGCTTTTAAAAGGCGGTGTTGTGGAAAAGACGATTGAGGAAGGAATTGTCTTTCCGAATCTTGAGAAAAATCCTGCGGCTGTATGGTCACTGCTTTTATACAGCGGTTATTTGACGATTGATGCGACTCCTTCTTATGGAGTTCCGTGCAAATTGAAGATTCCTAATGTGGAAGTTAGTGAGCTTTACAAGACGATGATTTTGGATTGGTTTAAAACCACCATTCATGAGCACAAATACCGCATGCTTTTAAGCAGCCTGACAAGCGGCGACATCGATACTTTTTCTCAGCTGTTTAAAGAGTTTATGATCTCTTCGGTGAGTGTTTTCGATGTGCCTGCAGAAGAATCAGAAAAAATTTACCATGCTTTTGTCTTAGGGATGCTAGTAGGTCTAAAAGATCAATATGAGCTTAAGTCAAACCGTGAAAGCGGCCTGGGCAGATACGACGTAATGTTGATTCCTAAAAATACAAACGATCTTGGAATTGTCATGGAATTCAAGAAGATCAGCCGTTTTGACAACATGGGGCTGGAAGAGGCTGTTATGTCTGCTCTTAAACAAATCGAAGAAAAGCAGTATGCGCAAGAGCTCATTGATCGCGGTGTTAAGCGCATTTTGTATCTCGGCTTTGCCTTTGACGGCAAGCAGGTCGTGATACGTCCAAAATTTAGGTCCTAAGATAAACAATATTTTCAATGTGGGGAGTATGAGGAAACTGATCGACGGGTTGGATGTGTACGATGTTGTACTCGGGAAGCTGTGAGAGGTTTTCGGCTTGGGTTTTGGGGTTGCAGGAGATGTAGAGAATTTGAGGGGGGAGGAGTTTTTTGAGAAGAGCGAGGGCGGGGGGATCGAGGCCGATGCGGGGTGGATCTAGAATGACGAGGTCAGGAGCGGGCAGGGCTTCTTTAGAGAGCACTTCTGCGACGTCGCCGCGGTAGAGCCGTAGGTTGGTGAGGTTATTGAGTTCGGCGTTCATTGTGCCATCAAAGACAGCGTGGGGGTTTAGTTCGATGCCGATGACTTGTTTGACTAAGGAAGCGGAGAGGATGCCGAGGGTGGCTGTTCCGCAGTAGAGGTCGTAGACAGTGGTGTCAGGGGTAAGGGTAGGAAAGCTGAGGGCTGTTTGGTAGAGGGTCTCTGCTTGCTCGGTGTTGGGTTGGAAAAACGAGGTGGGGCTGATTTTGAATTGGTAGAGGCGGTTATGAAGCGTGAGCTCTTCGAGGATGTGAGTGGGGCCGGAAAGGTGCATCTCAAAGAATTGGGTGGGCTGTCCTTTGATGGCTTGGTGGACTTGGAGGAAAATGCTCATGGCGGGGTCGTTAAGGGCTTGGACAAATTGGTTTAGCTGGGATTGGGTGGGTGCAAAGCGGGGGTCTCCTGAGACGGTGAGGAGGGCAAGTTTTTGTCCGGTGCGGCGGGCTTCTCGAAGGGTAAAGGTTCTAAGCGTTCCTTCGCCGGACCTAAAGTTAAAGGCGGGAAGGCGGGTAGTTTTCCACCAGGTGCGGACGCGGGATAAAATTTCTGGGTAATCGGGGGGCGCAATCAGGCATTCTTCGAGGTTAAACACTTTTCCGCGGGACTTGCGGAGGATGAGTCCTAGAAATTTATCGCCTGCTTTGTTTTGGGAAAAGGTGAACTCCATTTTGTTGCGGTAATGCCAGGGGTTTTTACAGGGGATGATAGGGAGGATTTGGGAAGCGGGATAGAGGCTTTGGATGAGGGCTTCTTTGACCTCGAGCTGAGAGTTGTAGGGGATATCTTGGGAGGTGCAACCTCCGCAGCTGGGAAAATGTTTACAAAGCATGGATGGGCATGATAGCTGTTTTTGGCATTAATCGGAGCAAGTAAATATTTTAATTGTCAGCTATATTAAATATCTCTACCACTTGAATTACGACTTCAGGTAAACTGTTTATGAGTTTGAGTTCTACTGTCCCACAGCAACGATTGCTCTAGGGTAACTTATAGATCAGACTTTTTAAGAGTCCCAATCAAGGGGCTGTTTTTTTAAGGAAAGGAATTTATGCAAAATCAAAAATTGTATGTAGGAAGTTTACCCTACAAAACAACAGAAGATGAGATTCATCAACTGTTTAGCCAGTTTGGCACAGTAACATCAGTTAAAATTGTAACTGATCGTGTAACAGGTCAATCCAAAGGATTTGGATTTGTCGAGATGGCAAGCGAAGATGATGCTCAGAAAGCAATCGAAGGTGTGAATGGCACTCAATTCGGCGGCCGAAGCCTGATCGTTAGCGTTGCTCGACCTCCGTCGGCACGTGAAGAAGGTGGCTTTGATCGTGGCGATCGCCCACGCGGTGGATTTAGAAACCGTCGTTAATTCTTCTATGCTTTGCTGCCTTCAATGGCAGCAAAGTTTTTCTATTTTTTAAGTTCAATTTTGGTATGGGTAAGGCATGGAACAAGGCATACTCATTGGTTCTGATGCTTCAGCAGAATGGTTAATTCCTTGGTGGTGGAAACGCTTCTCGGAATTTAATAGCCGTCCTGTGTGCGTTGTCGATTTTGGCATGTCTAAAAAGATGCGCGCGTGGTGTCAAAAGAAGATGGAGGTGATTCCATTTTCATTGGAGCCTGTCTATGTGCGTCAGAAAAATGAAATTGCGCTCGAACAGCTAAAACTCTGGAAGAAGCAATACCGCGGGCCTTTATGGAAGGCGCGGGAGGTGTGGTTTAAAAAACCGGGGGCCTGTCTTTTGTCCCCTTATGATTTAACTTTGTGGATCGATTTGGATTGCGAGGTGTGTGCATCGTTGGATCCCGTTTTTGCGGAAGTACAAGAAGGGGTGGAACTGGTGATTGGGAGGCAAGATTTTCGACTGGATGCTCCGGTCTTGTACAATTCAGGAGTGATTTTATTTCGAAAAATGAGTCCGTTTTTGCATGAATGGAACCAAGGCTGCCAAACTCAAAATGGATCCAAGATGGGTGATCAAGATGTGCTGACGTCGATGCTTCTAGAAGGAAAGATCAGATATAAAGAGATGTCTCCGTTATACAATTGGCTGATGTACTCAGGAGCTCAGCCGGGAATTATCATTGCTCACTGGGCGGCGGGGTGGGGAAAAGAGTATATTCGTAAGTTTGGGGGGTTAGATTCTCTACGATGCAATCCCACCAAGACTTGTTAACTCCTGCTGTATGCCAAAAAGGGCTCTCCTCGGGTATCCTAGAAAGCGGTTTTTTAAGAGCAGGGTGGTTTTGAATGCTAGTGATGAGCGTTCTCTTCATCGTACACAAGTAAAGGCTCCGAAAAGCAGCTTCTAATTTGATTGTATTATCCGGTGGATTTTGTGATTCCAAACTAAATAGAGCAGTCTGTAGAAATTGCGTTCTAAAATCGACTTCAAAGTCTAATGTATTTGGCAGGCTCGCATCGTCTAGGCTGGTCTCAATGTCCACATTTTCTAAAATTCTAACATCTGGAAGGGAGAGAGAGTCCAATGTGTGTATAGCGCAAAACATTTTTTCCTCGAGCGAGTAAAGTGAATAAAGTTCTCTTAAACAAAATAATGCGCGAGAAGTGCAATTGTTAGGCGCCGTCATAACTTTAGCAAAGATTCTATTGGGATCTTTTACGTTTTTGAGCCATTCCGCTTTGAGCTGGGACGTAAATAATTCAACAGACAACTGCTTGCAAACCCAGCCCTTTAACTTTTCGATCAACAAAAATTCACATTCGATGACGGACAAAGGGAAATTACTACTAAAGTAGTAACTTTCCTGATAGATGTGCACATTGGAATAGAACTTTTTTCTGGTTTCAAGAATATCAGATGCAATGCTGAGAGCCTTATCATATATAATCTTCATTTTGTCTCTTAATTCCTGATAAATATAAGGGTAGAAAGAAGAGCCTACAGTGGGGGAAAAGGCAAAGTGTATCTCAAGAATTCCATCTAATAAAAAACTTGGAGCAGAACCTGCAATTGGAACAAGGCGCAAAGACGAATTAGAGTGAATCAAATTAGAAACTTTATTGCAGTCAATTTGATTGTAAAAATTATAGTGAGTAAGTGTTGGCGTAACAAATGTTATCATAGGGGCAATAGTACCATTAATAAAGATATAAAAAAAACCCTAACTAGAAAACTAGTTAGGGTTAGAAAAAAGAACCTGGCGGCAACCTACTCTACCACACTCTTGCGTGCAGTACCATCGGCGATGAGGGGCTTGACTTCTGAGTTCGGGAAGGGATCAGGTATTTCCCCCTCTCAATGACCACCAGGTAAAATCGTTCGAATAAGTTCTAAAGATATAAATTTGTATAAGATTCTTTGATGTAAAATAGCGCTTGAAGGATGTCATCACAACATTCCTTTTAAGGCGCTAAGAGCTTTTTATTATCATTGACTCGACTCTCAAAACTGAGAGCAAAGCCGACAATAAAAAGGAAGATCAAGTCAATCGACCTATTAGTATTGGTTAGCTCATCGTATTGCGACGATTACACATCCAACCTATCAACCCGGTCATCTTCCGGGGGTCTATTGGGATACTTTATCTTGAAGGAGGCTTGGCGTTTAGATGCTTTCAACGCTTATCCTTTCCGAACATAGCTACCTGGCTATGCACTTGGAAGTACAACCAGCACACCATTGGTTCGTCCACTTCGGTCCTCTCGTACTAGAAGCAGCTCTTCTCAAGTATCCTACGCCCACAACAGATAGGGACCAAACTGTCTCACGACGTTTTGAACCCAACTCGCGTACCGCTTTAATTGGCGAACAGCCAAACCCTTGGGACCTCGTTCAGTTTTCCGGCATTACTGCCGGTGCCAGACTATTCCTTCACCATATTCTCGATTGTTACCAATCGGAAGTTAGGTGCGAGCCGTGTGATAGATAATCTTTTCGATCGTTCTATCTCACATTGTCGCTGTGACGACAATGCTCAGTCGTTAGGGGAGGCAATCTTCTTGGACCATTACCGCATAGTTCTTACGTCGATTCTCAGATCTAACGTTCAAACGCGATAACGCATCTGCTAATTGAGCAACTTTTACCAAGTCATTACCTGATTTGATAAAGTATGCTCTATTAACTTCAGAAAATTCCTTTCCCACGGCGTGAACCTCAAAAGTTG
>JBGPMV010000083.1:0-7438 GCA_041487155.1 Rhabdochlamydiaceae bacterium | reverse complement strand
CCCCGGAAAAAGATCTCCAAAAACTAATAGGCAATGATCCCATCATCAAAAAAGCCTTTTCTGAGTTAGATCGATTTGCCTGGAATGACCAAGAGCTCCTCACGTATGACCAAGCCGAAAAGTACGAATGGGCCTACCACGCCTCTATGGATCAGAAATTCGATGAAGGCATGGAAAAAGGAATGGCACAAGGTAAAGCCGAGGGAGAAAAAGCTGCTCTACATAGAGTTGTGCAAAAATTATTAGAGCGAGGGTTAGAAAACCAGCCTATTTGCGAAACTACCGGCCTGCCTGAACAAGAAATCGATGAGATTCGAGGCCATTTAACTCCACAAGCTTGAGCTTATACGATGCTCTGAGGGATTTTTCTTTGGGCTTCCTTCTTGGCAACGTACATAAGCTTCGATGCGTGCGCTCTGACAAACACAAGCACGCGCTTAGGGTTATGTTCGCTTAAGACGCGCAGCCACCAGCCGATCGCTTTTTGGATGAACCATTCACGATCTTCTACAAAACCAGACGCCCACTTCAGCGACCTTTCGGGATTTTTACCAGGTTTTGCATAGGGAAGAGTGTAGACAAGCGTAGACCTTCGCATCCAAAAATTGGGATGCTCTGTCCACGTTTCAACTTCATCCAGGAGCGCTTCATCTGTCAGAATACATTTCCAGGCGGCATGAGCCAGAGTATCTTCGAGCGCCCATCCATCGATCTCCTTTAAAAAGCGAACAACTGTCTTCCAGAGTTTGGGCGACGGTTTGACCTTCTTATCGGACAAAATGAGTGCTGCGCAAATCATCGGGTCAAAAAGGTTCGTTTCCCAAAGCTCATGGGAGAATTTAAGTAAATTTTCCTCAGACACCTCTTTTATAAGACCGGAAATCAATTTTCTTTTATCAGGATTTGTCACGCCCCAGTGGATCCGGGACGATTTGTGGTATTTTTGATCGGCAATAGCCCTTGCCGGAGTGCCTAAAGACTGCAGATCTATCAAGAAATTTTTCAACATATTGTCACAGATTTTAAGCCATTTTTCAGATATAGTTATACCATGAAAGTTTTAGGGATTGAATCCACCTGCGATGAAACCGCTATCGCTATTGTCGAAGATGGAAAAACCATCCTGGCAGAAACCATTGCCAGCCAGTCGGATTTGCACGCGCAATACGGAGGAGTTTATCCCGAGCTTGCCTGCCGCAGGCATTTCGACATTCTTTTCCCGCTGATCAAAGAGACCCTAAAGAAGTCAGGCCTCACCAAAGACGATATCGAATTGATTGCCGTTGCACACGGCCCGGGGCTGATCGGCGCGCTTCTCATGGGCGTTTCTGCTGCAAAAGGGCTTGCCCTCTCGTGGAATAAACCTTTTGTCGGAGTCAATCACGTCGAAGCGCATCTCTATGCAGCTATGATGCACACAGCGCCGGAGTTTCCAGCGCTGGGAGTCGTGCTTTCCGGCGGCCACACGCTGATGGTCAAAATCGACTCTTTGGGACACTATGAAGAGGTCGGCTCTACAGTCGACGATGCTATCGGCGAGGCTTTTGACAAAGTCGCCGTCTTACTGGATCTCCCCTATCCCGGAGGCCCTGAAATTGAAAAACTGGCCCGTTTGGGCAATCCCAAAAAATACCCTTTTAAACCCGGCAGCGTGAAAGGAAAACCTTGGAGTTTTTCCTTCAGCGGACTTAAAACCAACGTCCTCTATACCCTCAAGGGGCAAAACTGCGACCGCAAAGCCCCCACGCTTATCCTCGCTTCTGAAAAGGCCCATGTGGCAGCCGGGTTCCAAGAAGCTGCTCTCGGTGATATCGTTAAAAAAACTTTATCTGCCGCCAGCAGCTTTGATTGCAAAATGATATTTTTAGGCGGGGGTGTAACTCAAAATAAACGTTTACGCGAGCTGCTGCACAAAAGCCGGCTTCCTGTTTTCTTTCCGCCTCCAGGGCTTTCTTTGGACAATGCCTCGATGATTGCAGGGCTCGGATATCAACTTTTCCTTCGAAAGGGTAGAAAAGGCGACCCCTTTGATCTAGAACCTCTTCCACGTATTCCCCTCAATATGTATAATAAACCGTAAAAAGGAAATTTTTATGGCAAAAACAGCACGCGAATTCGTAAAACTTAAAAGCAGCGAAAGCCCCGAAGTCTATTGGACTCAAAAAAATAAAAAGACCTCGACAGAGCGTTTAGAGCTTAAAAAATATGACAAACGGCTCAAAAAGCACGTCATCTTTAAAGAAGCAAAATAGATTAAAATCGTGTTTGAACTTTCGTTTCTCCGAAAGTATTTAGTTCCACGAAAACGGCAGCTCTCAGTTACGCTCATCGCCTTTCTATCCGTCGGCGTCATTTCGGCAGTTGTGTGGCTTGTCTTGCTTTTTTTATCCGTGACAGAAGGGATTGAAAAAACGTGGCTTAAAAAGCTGACGTCGATTCATGCCCCCATCCGCATCACACCGACGCACGACTATTTCTCATCGTACTACTATTTAGCAGACACCATTAGCCATAAAACGGGATATACGGCACGCAGCTTTGCAGAAAAGCTCAAAGAGCCCGGCGTTGATGTCTATGACCCGGAAGCCGATGAGTCGATCCCCCGTTTCTGGCCTTCCCCTGAAAAATCTGCCGATGGAACACTCCACGACCCGGTCCTTATCGCAGCAAAGATTCTTCAAAAGCGGCAAGAGCTAGAGAGCTCACCTTTTGAGATGAGCGGGGCTGTCCTTAGGGTCCAGCTCACACGAGAGACGCCGCACGGCGGCCAAACCCATTCGTTCTTAACCCAAGCCTCCTACTTAAGCTCGCTGCCGGAAAAAAACAGTTATATCCAAGAACTCCTGACATCTCCGCTAAAAAGCGTTGAAAGAGGCATCGTTCTTGCAAAAGGATTTTATGACACGGGCGTGCGAGTCGGCGATCAGGGGTGGATCCAATATCAAGCCTCGACAGCCGGCGCCCTTCAAGAACAAAGGCTCCCCGTGACTGTTGCAGGGTTTTATGACCCGGGCGTCATGGCAGTTGGTAATAAGTGCATTCTTATCTCAGACGATATCGTCCATATGATTCGGAGCTCAAGCCCGATAGAGCATTTTGATAAAACAGCCGCGATGGGTTTCTGCGTCTGGCATCAAGATCTAACTAAAACAAGAGAGATAGCCCATGAAATCCGGCAAGAATTTAATAAGTCCGGGATCGGCACGTACTGGACCATCTCAACCTACCACGACTATGAATTTTCCAAAGATCTCATGCAGCAATTTCAAAGCGACCGGTATCTCTTTACGTTCCTGGGGTTGATTGTTCTTATCGTCGCCTGCTCTAACATTATTTCATTCTTGATCCTGCTCGTTCAAGATAAGAAAAAAGAAATTGGAATCCTCCAGGCGCTTGGCGCCAGCAAAAAAAGCATCGCCCTCATTTTTGGAGGCTGCGGAGCGGCAATCGGCCTCATCAGCAGCTTTGTCGGAATCGGTGCCGCCTTTTTAACTCTTAAAAACCTCGATAGCATCGTCCATTTTTTAAGCTTCCTTCAAGGGCATGCTGCATTTAACGCCGCATTTTATGGAAATTCCCTTCCCTCCGAGATGAGCGTTTCAGCCCTCCTCTTTGTCGCGATTATCACACCCATCCTCTCTCTCGTTGCAGGACTCATCCCCGCTCGAAAAGCCACGAATTTGAGCCCATCTGAAATTCTGAGGTCCGAATGATTTTGAGAGCTCAAAACCTTAAAAAAACGTACAAATCAGCCGTTGATGTCACCGTCCTGGCCGGGATTTCTCTTGAAGTTTTACCCGGAGAAACCGTTGCCATCATCGGCAAGTCCGGCGAAGGAAAAACAACCCTTCTCCACATCCTAGGCACATTGGAATCGCCCACGAGCGGCTCTCTCGAGATCTGCGGAGAGCTCGCCACCTCTCAAAACAGCCCCTTTCTTCGCAACACTCATATTGGGTTCGTCTTCCAAGCTTATCATCTTCTAGAAGAAAGCACCGTCTTAGAAAACGTCCTCATGCCCGCACGGATTGCAAAACAAGATATCCATCCGGGATCTCGTGCCCATACAAGAGCCCTCATGCTTCTAGAAGAAGTCGGCCTTTCCCACCGCCGCGATTTTTTAGCCAAGCTCCTCTCCGGCGGAGAAAAGCAGCGAGCAGCAATTGCAAGAGCCCTCATCAACAACCCCTCCATTATTTTAGCCGATGAGCCGTCCGGAAATTTAGATCACGCCCATTCACAGGACATCTATAAGCTTCTTCTCAATGAAGCTCAAAAACGAAATAAAGCGCTCGTTGTTGTCACTCATGATTTAACTCTTGCCTCGCAGTGCCAGAAAACATATTCTCTCCAAGACGGAGTGCTGTTATGAAAATCTTAATTCTTGGAACAGGTTATGTAGGGCTTGTCACCGGCGTCTGTTTTGCAGAAATGGGCCACACCGTCACCTGTTTAGACATTGATGAAATAAAGATTCAAAAACTTAAAGAGGGAATCATCCCCATTTATGAACAGGGGCTTGAAGAACTGATACGCAAAAACGAAAAAGCAGGACGCCTTTCGTTTACAACAGATCTTGCCCTTGGTATGAAAGAGTGCGCTGTCTGCATCATTGCCGTTCCGACCCCTTCTGCTCAAGACGGCTCTTGCGATCTCTCGTACGTGATCGCTGCCGCCAAATCCATCGCGCTCCATTTAACAGATTATCGCGTCATTGTCACCAAGTCGACCGTCCCTGTCGGCACTTCCAAACTCATCCGCGCAACCATCGAAGCCCATTCAACCGTCCCCTTTGATGTCGTCTCCAACCCCGAATTCCTGAAAGAAGGAGCTGCCATCTCCGACTGCATGAAGCCCGACCGCGTCATCTTAGGCGTTGAAAGCGAAAAAGCCGCACAGATCATGAAAGAGATTTATAAAGCGTTCACATTAAACCATGACCGCATCCTCATCATGGACCCGGCGTCTGCCGAAATGACCAAATACGTTGCAAACGCCATGCTTGCCACGCGCATTTCGTTCATGAATGAAATGGCCGGCCTCTCAGAAAAACTCGGCGCAAATATCCACGCCGTGAGACAAGGAATCGGCTCGGATCCCCGCATCGGCTACCACTTCCTATATGCAGGCGCAGGATATGGCGGATCGTGCTTTCCCAAAGATATCCGGGCGCTAGAAGCCATGGCGCGTCAAGTGGGCTGCGACACCCCTATCCTGACCGCCGTTGATTCTGTTAACGAAAAACAAAAAAAAGTCCTCGTCAAAAAAATCAAATCGCACTTTGGACAGCTTCAAGAAAAAACCATCGCCGTCTGGGGACTCTCCTTTAAACCCGACACCGACGATCTGCGCGAAGCTCCCGCCCTTAAACTCATCGAAGAATTGCTTGCCCAAGGCGCCCGCCTTAGACTCTATGATCCCGTCTCAATGGGAAAAGCCCAAGAAAAACTGAGCCATCCTCAAATCACCTGGTGCAGCGACGAATACCATGCCGCAGAAGGCTCCGATGCAATCGCCCTTGTCACCGAGTGGAAACAGTTTAGATTTGTCAATTTTGAAACGATTTTAGACAAAATGGAAGGGAACGCCTTCTTCGACGGAAGAAACCAATATCGGAAAGACGAGATGAAAGCAAAAGGGTTTCATTACTTTGGCATCGGTATTCCAGATGATTGAAACATTTGAGTTTCTACTAGATGAACTTCTCCACCCCAGTAGATTCCCTCCCGGCCCCCTGATAGACGCCGCCCGCTATGCCGTCTTAAACGGAGGAAAAAGACTCCGGCCGCAGCTCCTCATAGCCGTTGGTACTCTTCACGGCAAACCCCTTGAGCCCTCCCTTGCCCCTGCATGCGTCATTGAAATGATTCACGCCTACTCTCTCATCCACGATGACCTTCCCTGCATGGATGACGATGATGTCCGCAGAGGAAAACCCTCCCTCCATAAAGTCTATACCGAAGGACAAGCCCTTTTAACCGGCAACCTTTTACTCACCTATGCCTTTGAAACCCTCTGTACAGCCCCGCATCTCACACCTCATCAACGTCTGCAAATTATTCAAACGATTTCCCACCGCGTAGGCGCCTGGGGCATGATCGGCGGCCAAGAGCTCGATATCCGCTCAGAGACCCCGATGACCGAAGAGACCCTCAAAGACCTCCATAGACGCAAAACAGGGGCCCTCATCCAAGCCTGCGTCGAATGCGGCATCATCATCAATGAAAGCCCCGACGCCCCCCAACTTAAAAAACTCGGCATTCTCCTAGGCGATCTTTATCAGCTCCTCGACGACCTCCAAGATCCCCAAGATCTCATTGAAGGCCGCCCCACCGCCCTTGCCCTCTGGGGCAGTGAAAAAACCAAAAAAATCGCCGAAGACCTCTACCAGCAAGCTCTCTTCCTCTGCAGCCCCTGGCAAGACTCCGAACTTGTAAGACTCCTCTCGTATTGGAACCCAAGCCATTTAGTTTAAGCAAGTTAAAGCCGAAGTGATTTATAGAGCCTTGTTCTATAAATCACTTTTTGGCATAATTATGATTAATAGAAACAAGGACTATTCATCATGCCGTGGAACTGGGAGCTTTCTAAGTGGCCAAAGTTTACCTATCATCCTAAACTAATTTCTCAGCTGGAAAAACAATTTCTGTTGGGCATTGGAAGCGCTTTTGCCTACATGAAAACCATCGACCGGCAAGAACACAGGCTGTTTGTAGTCGAGATCCTGAGTACAGAAGGATTAGAGAGTGCTAAGATCGAGGGAGAAATCTTGGATAGAGAAAGCCTGCAATCATCGATTAAACAACACTTTGGCCTCCAAATCTCTTCACAAAAGCAAAAAGAGAAAGAATCGAACATGGCCGCGCTTCTTTGCGACGTCTACGACACTTTCGATCTGCCGCTGACGCATGAGACGTTATGGAAGTGGCATGCAATGCTTTTTAAAGGTTCCACCGATCTGGCAGATATTGGAAAATATAGAACTCATCCTGAGCCCATGCAGATTGTTTCTCGCGCAACAGGATCGTCCATCGTTTTTTTTGAGGCGCCGCCCTCCCGCGGAGTTTTTGCCGAAATGACTGCCTTCATTGAATGGTTTAATTCTAGCGATGGTTCCGAATCGATTTTATGCCGCGCTGCAATTGCCCATCTCCATTTTGAGAGCATCCATCCTTTTGAAGATGGAAATGGAAGAATAGGCCGCGTTTTGGTAGAAAAAATCCTTTCACAAGGCGTCGGACATCCGACATTGATTGCTGTCTCCAAGACCTTAGAAAACAACAAAAAGACATATTACTCCGCTCTCGAAAAATGTAATCGAACCCTCGATGTGCATGTCTGGGTCGATTTTTTTAGCTCTATGGTCTTGGAGGCGCAAAAAGAGTCGATCACGCTCCTCTACTTTCTAATCCAAAAATCCAAAATATTAAATGCCTAT
>JBGPMV010000082.1:0-7485 GCA_041487155.1 Rhabdochlamydiaceae bacterium | reverse complement strand
GGTAGAAATTTTTAAGATGTTACTGACTGTTTTCATCGCCGGCAAGTTTTTGTTCGTAAAAATAGGCTACAAGGGATTGAGTAAATTGATCAAGCTTTCCTTCGAGCACATCGCTCAGATTATAGAGGGTTAGGTTGATGCGATGGTCGGTCACTCTGTTTTGAGAAAAATTATAGGTGCGGATTCGTTCGGATCTATCGCCGGAGCCGACTTGAGAGAGTCGTAAAGAGGCCATCGCCTCATCTTCTTTGCGCCGCTTTTCTTCGAGGATTTTTGCAGAGAGAAGGCGCATCGCTTTGGCGCGGTTTTTAATTTGGCTTCGCTCGTCCTGACATGTTACGACAGCGCCGGTCGGAAGGTGGGTGATGCGGACGGCAGAATCGGTTGTGTTGACGTGCTGGCCGCCGGCGCCAGATGAGCGATAGGTGTCGATCCTCAGCTCGGAGGGGTCGATTTGAAGCTGCTCTTCTTCGGTGGGCTCGGGCAGGACGGCGATGGTAATGGCAGAGGTGTGGACGCGTCCTTGCGCTTCTGTTTCAGGAACGCGCTGAACACGGTGCGTGCCGGCTTCATTGCGCAGCAGCCTAAACACCTGCTGGCCTGAAATAACCATGATATATTCTTTGTAGCCGCCTCGCTCTGACGGCGCTGCAGAAAGCGCCTCGTGCTTCCACCCTTTGGTTTCTGCATAACATTTGTACATGCGGACGCAGTCGCCGACAAAGATAGCCGCTTCATCTCCGCCGGTTCCTGCGCGGATCTCCATAATGACGTTGCGATTGTCGAGCGGATCGGGAGGAACTAGGAGAGTTTCAAGCTGGGTTTTGAGGTTTTGAAGCTTGCCGCCGAGCGTAATATTATCATCGCGGATCATTTGAACCAGCTCCATATCGGTCTCTTTTTTTAAGAGCGCTTCGTTTTCTTGGAGCTGTTTTGATGTTTGTTGGATTTTTCCCACGACCTCTTTGACATCGCCTAAGTAGGCATGTTCTTGCGTGAGCTCGCGGTATTTAGCTTGATCATGAAAGGCATCAGGCTGACCGAGAAGGTCCTCGACCGCTTGAAAGCGGGCGAGCATCTCCTCGATTCTTTTATTCAGCCTGTCGTCAAACATTTAGACGGATTTCTTACGTGTGACTTTCTTCTTACCTTTATCAGGAGCAGCTTCAACCACTTTCGCTTCTTCGGCTTGCTTCTTTTTGAGGTACTTTTTCTGGAATTTATCTACACGGCCTTCTGAGTCGATAAACTGGTTAGCGCCTGTGAAGAAAGGGTGCGAGAAAGAAGAAATCGAGAGGCGATAAACGGGGTATTCTTTCCCCTCATACGTTTCACGTTCTTTCGGCTGCAGAGTCGATCCGCAAATAAATTTTTTACCTGTTGATGAGTCTACAAAGAGCACATCTTGATAGGGTGGATGGATTTTTTCTTTCATTTATTTTTCTGCGCGAAAACCCAGTTCTTTAGGACCGGGAGGAAGCGCAGCTCCTTAATAATGTTTAAAAATGGGAGCCTTACGGCCCCCAAAATCCCCGTAAGGGGCTTGTAACGGAATAGAGTTGACGGTCTCTATTCTCTCCCCTCGACAATGCTGTATAGCGGCACGTGGTCTAATCCGTTTCGTGCGTACCCTCTTGCTTGTCTGCAACAAGACCTTTAAGTGGGCAGAACTGAGGAAGCATTCTGCCGTTAGTCTTTAGCCTCTATACAACGTAGACTCTTCGACGCCTGTCAAGCTCAGAGTCTTAGTCTGGTCAATCAAGACTTGAATTTTACCTCAAGCCTCTCCCTTTAGGGAGGGGTCATTGACAACGATTCCTTTTGAAAGAGAACAATTTATCATGCTCCCTAGATTAAAAACAACAAGGATTAAAAACAAGTGTAAATAGATTACTTGAATTGTGTACAAAGCCTCGGGATGGTAAAATATGTACAAAATTATAGGAGAATTAAAGTATGACAACCCTTCCGACATGGGATATCCCTACTATATGGCAAAAAGATGTTGCAAGAGCACTAAACATCCCTGATGAGCCTATAAGAAATCTTGCCCTTCATGCTTTTTTTACGTGCCTAACACTCGGTTTTGGCGGTTACGTAAACAACTCGCCTAAGAATGCTTTTAGCCAACCGTTTCGGAATGCTATAAATATTATTAACCTCATAAAGCTTCTTGGCCTTGTTATACATTGGGCGCGTCGTCACAACAAAATCATGGCCTATCAACGTGAAGCAATTGCACCATTTCGAGCTAAATTAAAAAATCATGAATTCACGATATTGAATTTGTATAGCTTCCCATTAGATTTTCACTTTTACTTCAAAACAAAATTCGAAGTAACTAATTATTCGGGAGCGAAAAGTTATTTTACAAGCCTTACTGATCACACTCGCGAGTACTCATTCACATATGTTCCTTTTACTAAACTCATGATAAGGCCCGATTCATCTCCTCTTGAGAGCTAGAAAGCCCCATTTCAACTCCCTGCAAAGAACATATCGGATTGATATTTTCTTGCTAATTTTAAAGGAGCAGCTTATGGGCTTACCAGTATTACGAGGCTATACGTATGGTCTATGCATGGACCATGTATCGTATTATTTTTGTGAAGATCTCTCACCGGCAACATCCGATAAAATTAATCGATACTGGCTCAATAGACATCCTAATTATGTGTGAAAAATTCGTTCTTAATAACCTATGCACAAGAGGTCTTGTACGCAATTCGTGGACCATGTTCAGATTCCGGGGCAGAGATGGTATTTGGGTGTTTTGTAAAAACGGCGAAGGTCAGTGCCAAATGTACGAATACCCGAACTGGGGAGCTTTAAAAAATGCGAAAGCTGAAAGGACTCTGGATAGTCGTACTTTCATCTCAACGAAGAAGGTCTTGACATCCTCCCCTCCCTAAAGGGAGGGGATTCCTACGGCATTCAGTTAAAAACTAACTGACTCACTTCGGTGGGTTCCTGCTTCTTCGAGCGGCCTAAATGCACCTTCTCTCCACAGGCTAACAAGCGAAGTCCTCGCTCTACAACATTTATTGCGCCGACGGCGTCGGCGTGATTTTTATATCTGCAATGGACACATTCAAATTTTGATTGTGTCTTGCGGTTGTACTCAGAAACGTGATGGCATGCCGGGCAGCTTCGGCTGGTATTGTGCGGTGCTACAGCCAGTAGCATTCCGCCATTCAACTGCAGTTTATATTCTAACTGACTGCGGAACATGGCCCAGCTTTGATCTAAGATGCTGCGGTTTAAGCAGGATTTTTGGCGAACCCCTTTTCCGGGCTGCTCTATTGTTCCTGCGGCTGTCTTCGACATCCGTTTTACTTGCAAATCTTCAACACATACAAGCGCGTGGTTTTTGCTGATTGTTGTGGTGATTTTGTGCAGGAAGTCCTTACGGGCATTTGCTATGTCGATATGGACTTTCTGAACTTTAACTTTTTCTTTCTTCCAATTACTGCTGAATTTGACTTTTTTACTGAGGCGTCTTTGGTAGCGCCTTAAACGTAGCTGATGCTTTTTAAAACTATTGAGTGGGGCGACGTAGCTGCCGTCGCTAAAGGTTGCAAAACGGGTTATTCCTACATCGATGCCGATGGCTGTTGTTGCTGTCCGGTTAGGTATAACTGTTCTTTCTGTTTGGATGGAAATAAACCACTTCTTGCCGCTTTTTGTGACTGTGACATTACGCAGCTCTCCTAAGACTTCACGGCTTTTACGGTAACGTATCCATCCGAGTTTTGGGAGGAATATGCGGCTATTTGCTTGATCAAGTTTGATTTGTGTAGGGTCGGGAAAGCGAAAACCGATATGGGTTCCTTTTCTCTTAAAACGAGGAAAATCGGCACGCTTAGCAAAAAGGTTTTTGAAGGCTTTATCTAAATCTTTTAAAGCATGTTGTAGAGGATGACAGGGGGCTTCTTTGAGCCAGGGTGTTTCTTGAGAATTACGCCACTGTGTGAGCTGTTTGGCCATCGATACATAACTAATAAACGGATGTTCTGCTTCATGATTCTCCTTCTGGAGAGCTAACGCTTTGTTAAACACAAAGCGGCAGGCGCCGGAGATTCTGAACATGTCGCGCTCTAATTCTCCATCAGGCTGAAGCTCAAATTTGAAGGCTTGCATTCTTATCATGGCCAAAAATATAATTTGGCCTGTTAAAAAAAACAATGAGATTTGTGTCACCTGATTGGAACACCTAGCTGATTTAAGATAGCGAATTAGCTCAATGCGCGGTAGACCCCGCCCCAGAAGGGCGGGGTTTGCCCGCGCAAAATGATCAAGATGGCTGAGGCAATCGAGAAACTGCCCGCTGCTTTTGTAAAAGAAACCCTCATTATCAACGGACTTCGAGACGCTTTCCTAGCAGGGAAATAAGTAAGCCGTCCTTAAACCAAATAGAGAACTTTAGGGGTGGCTGGACGCTATTTCAGAACTTTTAATTGGAAAAAAATTAAACATTCCTTCAGTCTTTGAGTCAATATTACTTTAGGAAAATGGCATGATACTTTCTGACAAAACAATTAAAAATTACATTAGCAACGGCGATATAAAAATATTTCCAGAATTCAACCTTGAAAATATCCGACCAGCCGGCATTCGTCTTCATCTCGGAAATGAACTCCTAATCCCAATTGATGGTCAAACAGTCGATTTGAATTCTGATAAAAACATCAATTTTGATCGCATTAAAATCCCTCAAGAGGGTTTTATCTTACGCCCGGGTCAATTTGTTCTAGGAAGCACCTATGAAAAATTTCAAGTCCCACGAGATATTGTATGTCATGTGGAAGGACGAAGCACCGTAGCTAGGGTTGGACTAGCCGTTCACTGCACCTCAGCCATCATTGATGGAAATTATGAGGAAGCCAGAACAATTGTCTTAGAAATGAAGAACCAAGGGCCATTTGAGATTGTACTGCACCATCGAACAGCTTTAGCAATGCTCTCTTTCAGTCAACTCACCACAGAAATTGAGCAAAGCTCACAAAAACAATATCAGGGTCAAGACGGTGTTATTGCACCTAATTTCAAGGTGCAGAAGAAATAGGCTTTGTTTGTAATTGGGCGCTGATTGTTAGGCCTCATCATATAAGCTCGATCGAAATCGGAAATGTATAAAACCTCTACCTCGCGATTTATCCGGCGACCTCCCTCCCGTTTAACAGTTTCAATTTTTGAAACAGTTGCTTCCTGACTTAGCTCGCCAATTGAATAGTTCTAAGGCGTTTTTCTCCCATCCCTGTCCCAAAACACCCTCTTGGTATGTACCGCATATTGCGGTAACATTACCTTAAATATAGGTAATCAATGTTAGAGACTCTTTTTGGACATGAATCGATTGATGGATGAAATTGTCCAACGACCTATTGGACAATCTTTGAAAAAGCACCAAATTTGGGCTGCACCAGCGCAATCAAATCTCCGCCTTTCATGACAATCGATTCCGTTGGGAGTCCGCAATTGAATGCGACTTTATTCAAGGTTTTTATCTTTTCTTCGAAGAATGTTTCCAAGTTTAGAAGAGATCCAAAAGGAGGAACTCCACCAACATGTAGACCAAATCGTTCTAAAATAACGGCCGGATCTTCGAACTCACACTTTTCTCCGGCAAGTTCGCTGACAGCCTTCATATCAAGCTTGAGATGTGAAGGTAGGTTGAATTGGTAATTTTTTTTTGTGTTTTTTCCCTTTAAAATAAGGGATTTTACACCCTCTTCGAGGAGCGTGCCGCGAACTCTTGCAGAATCCTCAGATGTTGGCGTTGTTTCATGAACCAGATGCTCAAATTCCATAGATTGATGCCGCAGGAGTCGAACAATCTCGTTCCGGATATTTTCGCTGCCGAAAAAGATTTTGGCCTTAATGCGATTAGATGCAATCCGTTTAGTATCCGAAGGGAAAAGGGAAGCTTCCCGAATATTTTTCAATTGAAGCATCGTCATTGTCAGCCGCTCGAGCCCCATCCCAAATCCCCCATGCGGTGGCATGCCATACTTGAAAATACTCAGATAATCTGTGAAATCATTAGGCTCCATTCCTTTTAAACGAATCCCCTCTACCATCGATTCAAACGTATGACGTCTTTGGCCTCCTGAGGTAATCTCTGTTCCCGCGCAGAGCAGATCGAAAGTATTAGTTAGCTGAGGAGCTCCTTCTTTGGGAAAAGAGTAGAATGGACGCTTACTTGTCATCCAATCAGTCACAAACATAAAATCGGTCCCGAACTTTTCACGGGCATAGGCACATAGATCTCGTTCAGCCGCAGGACTTAAATCGGGCTCGTGACGCTCATCAATGCCCGTGCGCTGAAAATACAGTTCTTGAGCCTCTGCAAAGGTCAATCGAGGGAAAGAGACATCTTCTGGCGCTGAAACAATCTGATGGTTTAAAACGGCAAGCTCTAAGGCGCAGTGTTGATGGAGATATTTAAGAATGAATTTAATGCAGCCCTCTTGAATATCTAAAATTTCATGCCAAGATTCAAAGAAGCCTATTTCAAATTCAAGCTGCTTGCCCTCTGCAAGATGACGGGTGGTATGAGAAGGTTCAGCACGAAAAAACGGCATGAGTGCAAAAACACGTTCGTTGACGCCCACCATGATTTGTTTATAAAGCTGGCTGCTCTGGGCAAGCGTTGCTGTATATCCAAAATAATCGACGTTAAAAAATTCAGCTCCTCCTTCCGAGGAAGCACCTATGATATTGGGGGCAAAATATTCAACAGCCAGAATTTGATCATGCATGTAAAGCCTATACGCATGAGCAATCTCTGCTTGGATCTTAAAAACGGCTTGAAGCTGGCGATTCCTGAGCGCAATCGAGCGATGATCCAAGATAAATTCGAGGTCCGAAGAGATTTCCGGCTTATAATACTCAATTGGAGGGACTTCTTGGATGGCAACTTCAACTGTAATTTTAGGTTCAAGAATTTCTATTCCTAATTCCGCCTGCGCAGACTGGACAGCTCTTCCTTCCACTCTTAGAATAGAACCGGGCTGTAAGTGAGCAACTTTTCGTAACTCTTCTTTGTCTTCAATCACAACCTGAGCAAATCCCTTCAAGTCTCTCAAAATTAAAAAATTCACTTTCCCAAGAGATCGCAAAGTATTGAGCCAGCCTCTTAAATAGACCTGAGCTCCCTTGTGTTGATTAAGTTCTGATGAGAAAATGCGCTTCATATGCTTACTTGTTGAAGGCATTATAGTGCTTACCCTGAATGAGGTAAAGAGCAGTAAGCACCATTATTACAATATTTTTGACGCTGCCCTTAAAGCAACTTTCAAAATTCCCCCCCATTTATTTACAATAACACTTATGATGTTCGAAAATTTTACGCTTATTGACCTCTCGCATTCCCTTTCTCCAACAATTCCCACATGGGATAACTCTTCTGGATTTCAACTTAATATTGGAACAGACAATGACGAAATTATCATAAATACCAGTGCGGGGACTCACATCGATGCT
>JBGPMV010000081.1:0-7490 GCA_041487155.1 Rhabdochlamydiaceae bacterium | reverse complement strand
CGGATGAGATTCTTGCGTGGTTTAACACGTTTTTCAAAATTTTGTGCGATCAGCAGAAAGAGCTTCCTACATTTCAGCCTTATCATGCGGCTCTCAGAAAGCCTTTTGATTTCTACACCTTCGGAAACGATTTCCTAAAGCCTTTGGTGGACCGGTCTAAATCGACGATCGTAGGCCATGGCCATTTACAAAAGATCCAGGAGCTTTTAAAAAAGGGTCACAACGTTGTTTTCTTGGCTAATCACCAAATTGAGGCGGACCCTCAAGCGCTCAGTGTTCTCTTGGATGACCATTATCCGGGTTTTGCAGAGAAAATGATCTTTGTAGCGGGCGAGCGTGTCGTTACCGATCCGGTGGCGATTCCGTTCAGCTTAGGACGCCATCTTCTCTGCATCTATTCGAAAAGATACATCGATCATCCGCCGGAGAAAAAAGTTGAAAAGCAGACCCACAATAAACGGGTGATGGAGCTGATGAGCCTTCTTCTCAAAGAGGGAGGAAAAGCCATCTATGTGGCGCCGAGTGGCGGGCGCGATCGAAGAAACGCTCAAGGAGTTGTTGAAATCGCTCCCTTTGATCCGGGAAGCATTGAGCTTTTTTACCTGATGGCTGAAAAAGCTGCAACCCCGACCCATTTTTACCCCATGTCGCTTGTCAGCTATGATGTTCTTCCCCCTCCGGAAACGGTCCAAATTGAGCTGGGCGAGATGCGGCATGCCGGAAGAGCTCCCGTTCACTTAGCGATTGGTCCTGAGCTCGATATGAAAACATTCCCAGGCTCGGATGTTGCTGATAAAAAATCACGCCGGATAGCGAAGGCCGCCTATATTTGGAACCAGGTTAATAATCAGTACCAGCAATTGATCTCGCTTTGCTAAGATGACGAAAAAGTAGGTAGTTTATGAATCGAGTTTTTTTTGTTGCGATCGTGATGTGCGCCTCTCTTTTTGCACAAGAAGAGGCCTATGTTAAAGTGCAGGATGAATGCACTTTAAAAATACTCACTCCCGATCTTGCCGAAAGAAAAACGGCTAAAATCCGTCTTGCCAATGGCCTTGAAGCTTTTATAATTTCCGATCCGGGTGTTCATCAGTCGTGCGCGGCTCTTGCTGTCGATGCCGGCGCCTGGGAAGATCCGAATGAATATCCCGGGATGGCTCATTTTTTAGAGCATATGCTGTTCATGGGAACCAAAGCCTATCCAAAGGAAGCCGAGTACACCTCTTATATCTCAGATCATGGCGGCTCCCGCAACGCTTACACTGCATCGGATCGAACCGTCTATGGGTTTTCGATTCATAATGATTTCTTTAAAGAGGGGCTAGATCGGTTTTCACACTTTTTCATCGACCCGCTTTTTCTTCAAACAAGTGTGGGAAGAGAACTGAAAAATGTCGACCAAGAGCACGGCAAAAATCTAGAGCATGACGGCTGGCGCACCTACATGATCTTAAAAGAGACGGGCAACCCGGATCATCCGAATGCTAAGTTCTCCACCGGCAATGCTGCAACGCTCTCTGGCATCCCGCAATCAGCGCTTAAAGAGTGGTATGAAAATCACTACTCTGCCGGCCGGATGCATTTGGTAATGATATCTCCGCTTCCGATCGATGACCTGACCCAGTTGGCTGCGGAAAAATTTACTCCTGTGATCAACCATATGATCCCGGCAGCATCCTATCCAACAGATATGTTTTCTGCTCAGCAAAAAGGTCACTGGCTTTATATTAAGCCTGTTAAAGACCTTAAAACCCTCTCGATGGTCTGGCAGCTTCCCGAAGCGATTGCTTTAGTTGAAGAGACCCGTACGACTTCTCTTGCCGCTTACGTTCTTTCTAATGGAACGCAAAATGGTCTTTATGAAGAGCTCAAACGAGAAAAATTGATCGAGGGCCTTTCGGTGTCAGCAGATCCTTTCAGCAAAGAATGCCTACTGATGAGTATTGATTTTTCCCTCACAGACCAGGGCATTAAACAACTCGATGCGATCGTTGAAAGAACTTTTCAAGCTATCGCCCGTCTAAAAGAGACAGGGATCCCGCGCTATATTTACGATGAGCAGCAAAAACTGAGCCTGATGAACTATGAGCATCAATCTCGTGCTGATGCTTTTGCGGTCGCGATGGAAATCGCCGGAGAGATGACGCAAGAAAAACTCGAAACCTATCCTCAAAACCATATTTTGGCTTCCCGTTATGATCCTGCAGAGATTACAGCCCTTGTGAGCGCGCTTGCGCCGGAAAACTGCGTCTATGTTGTCTCCGCAGATCCAAAACTTACAGGCGTTGATCCCACCCATCATGAAAAGTGGATGAACGCGGCTTACGCCTTTAAAGATATTTCAAGCGATAGGCTGACGGCTTGGGGAGAGGCTTCTCCTCATCCGCGCATCGATCTTCCTCCTCCCAACCCTTACTTTCCCAATACGCTAGCCCTGGTCCCTATTGAAGATCCTTCTAAGACACAACCGGCTCCTATTGTGGAGAATGATTTCGGCACGGTTTATTTCCTTCAAGATCAAAAATACCAGGTTCCTGAGACCTCTGTCATTTTTGCGGTTAAGACTCCGGAGATGAATGGAACTGCGCAGTCTGAAGTGTTATTCGATCTTTATATGAGATCTCTATCGGATAAGCTATCTTCTACCTTGTTTTTTGCAGGTCAGGCAGGACAAAGCCTGAACATCTCTCAGTCCAATGATAGCTTTGTCATTTCGTCGAGCGGCTATAGTGAAAAAACTCCGCTGTTCTTAAAAACCATTTTTGAAGCTTTGCATGAAGTTTCACCGACGTCCTCTGAGTTTGAAATCTTTAAACAATCGCTTCTTTCAACCTATGACAATGCCTCGAAAGAACTTCCGCTAAAGCAAGGCTTTCAGCTTTTAAACTCTATTCTTGTAAGCAATAACCCCACCTCGCTTGCCAAGCATGAAGCTTTGCAAGGAATCACGTATGAGCAGTTTTTAACATTTGCTCATGATGTTTTTCAAAAAGCGTATGTCGAAGGCACGATCTATGGAAACCTGATAGGAGCCGAAGCACTCCAAATCTGGAATCAGTTCAAAGAAACTGTTCATCCGACCCCCTTTCTAAAGGCAGAGCACTGTAAAAAAGCGGTTTTCCTTCCGTCGGAGGAGCAAGGCCCTTATATGATCGTTGAATCGACAGAAAGGCAAGGAAACGGCGCCCTTCTTCTCATCCATGAAGGGGCTTTTTCTATGGAAGCGAGAGCGACGCAGCAAATCCTCTCCGCTGCGCTCCAAGACGATTTCTTCGACACTCTTCGCACCAAACAACACACGGGATATATTGCGACTTCTTGGGATGCAGATATCGAAGACCAGCTCTTCCAAATCTTCGGCGTTCAATCGATCACGCATGAACCTGCTGAGCTTCTTGCACGGTTTGATCTGTTTTTAGAAGAGTTCACCCGCGATCTTCAGGAAAAAGTTCCTCTTGAAAGGTTTAATACCCTTAAACAAACTCTCGTCAAAGAACTGGAAATGCCTCCTGAGAATCTTCCGGGGAAAGCCGCTCTCCTCCATCATCTTGCTTTTGAGAAGAGAGGAGATTTTGAGTGGCTTCAAAAGAGAATTGAGACGGTTCAGTCTCTTTCCTACGACTCATTTGTTAAACGAGCAGAGACTGATCTTTCGCGTCAAAACCACCGGCGCATTGCTGTTCTGATGGAAGGCGTTTTGCCGACGCAAAACCAGCTCCGCTACGAACAGATTTCCCAAGAAAAAATCCGAGACACAGGATCGTATATTTCGGCTAAATAGCCTATACTTTTAACCAGCAGCGAGAGCTAATGTCTCCTGCGGGAGTTTTGTAGGTGAGAGCCACTGCAATCGTAGACCTATCAATTAAGAAACACTCGAGGCAATCTCTTAGATCTACACAATTCTCCTCATCCACTCCTGCAAGAGATTGCTCGATTGTTTCATCATTATGGATCTTATAAGGATTGGGAAGCTGAGGCTCTGCTTTCCATTTTTCTTGCTCCTGTCTGGAAAGAAGATAGGGGGCAAAAAATCCTACCCTGCCATCTACCATCTCCCCTTTTTGAATAAACAGAGATGCCTTTTCTGTGCCATCGCAAGGGATTACCGACATCGAAATAATAGAGGGTGCATTCAAAACATACAAAATAAGTTTCAGATTCCAAAATGTTGGATCTGTTTTTAACCGATTGGTATATTCCTCATAGTGATCCAGGGCTCCTTGCAAATCTTCCAAAGGATAAACTTGTTTCTCGCAGAAAAGAACTGGTTGTGTAGGACGTTCTAGCCTGCACGGCCCGTTTTGCGGTTTTGGGTAAATACGTCCTATGATTGAATCGTATGAGAGATGTGTAGTTGTTGACATGGGTAAATATTATACACAAAATTCAAATTTTAAACAAAATTAAATTTTCATATTGTGATAAACGGCATCGACATCGTCGAGCGCTTCGAGCCACTCGATGAGTTCGAGATTGGCTTTTTGATCTTCGGGAGAACACTCGATCCAGTTTTTTGGAATCTGCTGGAGCTCGGCAAGCTCGGGTTTAATTCCGAGCTTTTCAATCGCTTCTTTCACTTGAAAGAGCTTATCCGGAGGCGTTGTGATCATAAAAAAATCGTCTTCCGATTCAAAATCATCGGCTCCTGCTTCTGAGACAGCAAGAAAAAGATCGTCCTCGTTAATCCCTTGCTTTGCAACTTGAATCACACCTTTATGGTCGAAATTAAACGCGACGGCTCCCGGATTTGCTTGTGTGCCGCCCCGTTTATTGAGGACGATGCGGATATCGGACGATGTTCTATTTTTGTTATCGGTCATGATTTCAACGATCAGCCCGACTCCTCCGTATCCATAGAGTTCATAGGAGACTTCAGAGTAGGCGGCTTGATCGCTGCTGCTGGCTTTTTTGATATTGCGATCGATATTATCGCTCGGCATGTTGGCTTCGCGGGCTTTTTGGATGGCGAAACGAAGACGCGTGTTGGTCTTGGGATCGGGCCCTCCCAATTTGACGGCTGTTATGATCTCTTTGGTCACACGGGAAAAAGCTTTTCCCTTCACAGCATCGGCTCTTCCTTTTCGATGTTTGATGTTAGCCCACTTACTATGTCCTGCCATGCGTGATTTCCTTCTGCATTAAGATTTTACCAATGTATTTACCGTTGTCTTTGATGAAACGGGGATGCCTTCCATACTCTTTGAACCCCAAACGCTGGTACAGATGGATGGCAGGATTACCATCGTAGACTTCGAGATGAAGAAGCTCGATATTGAACTTTTCGCGCGCCACTTTTTCAAAGTGCTCGATCAGGGCTTTTCCAATTCCGCGGTTTCTAAATTCTTCATTCACGATGATGGCAAAAAGACATTGATGAGAAAACCGCTGGTACGGCTGGATATAAAGAACGGCCATGCCGGCCTGTTTTCCGTCATATTCGGCGGTAAAGGAGGCCCCAAAACGGGTATATCCCATCCAAATGCGGACGGAGTCTTCGATTTCACGCAGATCGTTCATCGGAAACCAGCGCATCACGTCAGGCTTTGCAATCCATCCCACGAGGGATGCGGCATCTGATTCAACAGTGGGGCGGATGACAATGCTCACAGCTCCACCTCCATGTAAATGCGCGCTAAATTTCTTAAGCCATCCTTGACGTAGTTTTCTTGTCTATAAATTTCTTGAAAACCTTGCTTTTTCAGCAGGGATAAAATCGGATTTCCTTCAAAAATCTCAATCGCGATCAAATCGAGCTGGAAGTAATTCTTGGCAAGATGCTTGAGATTGCGAATAAGTGTTTCGCCAATCCCCTTTTTTTGCCATTTAGGATCGACAACGACCTTGATGACCGCTTGATGCGCCACTTTGCGGTACGGCATCAAGAAGAGAGTTCCAATGGCGCAAGGCACTTGATGGAGTGTCGCTGTCAGGCTGCAGCTATATCTGCAATAACCCATCCAGCATTGGACCGCGTCGTCGATTTCTTTCTCGGTCGACACGGGGAACCATTTTAGAACATCCGGCTGGTAAAGCCACTGTCGAAGGTAGCTGCCATCTGTCACAAACGTGTACCGAATGTCAAGACCCTCCATTAGCCGAACTCCTTGAGGTAGGCGATCACAAAATCGTCGATGTCACCGTCCATGACCGCTTGGATATTACCCATTTCAACATCTGTGCGGGTGTCTTTAACGAGCGTATAGGGTTGGAACACATAGCTGCGGATCTGGCTTCCCCAGGCGATCTCTTTTTTCTCTCCACCCATTTGATCGATTTTTGCTTTTCTCTCGGCCAGCTGTTGTTCATAGAGCTTTGCTTTCAGCATTTGCATGCACGATTCGCGGTTTTGAATCTGGCTCCGCTCTTTTTGGCAGGAGACGATGATGTTGGTGGGGATGTGCGTCATCCGGACAGCCGAGTCTGTTTTGTTGACATGCTGCCCGCCGGCCCCGGAGGCTCGGTAGGTGTCGACCCGCACGTCTTCGGGCCGGATATCGATGATAATATCGTCGCCAACCTCCGGCGTGACGTCCACGGATGCAAAACTGGTATGCCTTTTGGCGTTGGAGTCAAAAGGAGAAATCCGTACGAGGCGATGGACCCCTTTTTCTGCTTTGCAGTAGCCATAGGCAAATGAGCCGGAGATTTTAAAGGTGATGCTTTTAACGCCGGCAACTTCGCCGTCGACACAATCGAGCATCTCGACATCCCATCCGCGGCGAGAGGCCCACCTTTGGTACATACGAGAGAGCATCAGCGCCCAGTCGCACGCCTCGGTTCCTCCTGCCCCGGCGTTGATGCTCAAGAAGCAGTTTTTTGCGTCCATCTCACCGGAAAGCATCCGGCGGATTTCTAATTCGGAGAGTTTTTTTTCAACGAGATCGAGCTCTTTGAGAAGATCATCCACGAGGCTCTGATCGCCTGTGCCTTCAGCTTCCGGGTATAGCGCTTCGACGTTTGAAAACCGCTCCTTGACATCGTAGTAAGGAAGCGTCCATTCTTTGAGAGTGTTCGTTTCTGAAATGACCTTTTGAGCCGCTGAAGGATCCTCCCAAAAGGAGGCTTCTTCCATGAGAGCGCTTAGTTCATTGATGCGATTTTGCTTTTGTTCGAGGTCAAAGATACCTCCACATGTGCAAAAGCCGATTTTGGATGCTGGTCAGTCGATTTTGAATGAGTTCGTTCATGAAATTTTTCCTTATGACATCTTCATTATGCCATAAGGAAAAGAGGGATTCAATCAAAACGTGCTAAGAATCAACTTGCGTTGTAATGCTTACTGATTGTGAATCCCAAAAATTTGGTTGTTGTCATGTAGGGTTGGATTCCGCCTCGCGGGTATAAATCAGGATTAAAAAAGACAGGTCTTTTTCCACAAGCCGTTAGAATAATATTGAAAGGCATCATCATCATATTGCCCATTGCTGAGAACATTAATGAGGCCATCATCCTTCCAGCAATACAGGTAATAACCGCCATGGCAGTTG
>JBGPMV010000080.1:0-7510 GCA_041487155.1 Rhabdochlamydiaceae bacterium | reverse complement strand
GAGGATCGACACCTATCGCTCATCTGGCGCCGGCGGCCAGCACGTCAACACAACCGATTCTGCCGTCCGCATCACCCACCTCCCGACCGGTGCTGTCGTAACGTGCCAAGACGAACGAAGCCAAATCAAAAACCGCGCCCAGGCAATGCGTCTTCTCTCTGCTAAAATTCTCGAAGAAAAGCGGCGTAAAGAAGCTGAGGCGATGGCGTCTTTACGACTCTCTCAAGTCGGCTCTGGCGATAGATCCGAACGGATCCGCACCTATAATTTTTCTCAAAACAGAGTGACCGACCATCGCATCAACCTAACCCTCTATAATCTGAGCGATGTGCTCGAAGGAAAGCTTGATCAATTTACTCAATCCCTTGTAGCCTATTTTTACGAACAAAAGCTTGCCGGCGATGAAAACAGTCAGTAACATCTTAAAAATTTCTACCGAGTTTTTAGTGCAGAAGGGGATTGCCGGCCCTAGACGCGAGGTCGAAGAGCTTTTATCTCACATTCTTAAAATCCCGCGCATCGAACTCTACATGCAGTTCGACCGTCCGCTTGTTGAAACCGAGCTTGAAAAACTCCGTTCGTACTTAAAGCTGAGAATTCAAAAAATGCCTTGGCAGTACATCGTCGGGGAAGTGCAGTTTTTAGGATGCGCGATTGAGCTCACGCAAGATGTGCTGATTCCGAGGCTTGAAACCGAAATTTTAGCTGATAAGATCGTTAAAGAGCTTCCCTCTACCCCCGTGGTTATCTGGGACATCTGCTGCGGATCGGGCTGCATAGGCATAGCTCTTAAAAAGAAAAGACCCGACTGCAGCGTCGTTTTATCAGACATATCTCAAGAGGCACTCAAGATTGCCAAACAGAATGCCGAGAAAAATGAAGCTCAAGTCGACATCCGGCAGGGAGATCTGTGTAAACCCTTTTTGGGAGAAAAGGCCGATATTGTCGTTTGCAACCCTCCCTACATCTCCGAAGAGGGGTATTTTGCCTTAGAGCCCGAGGTGCGCGATTGGGAGCCCAAAAGCGCGCTTGTAGGCGGAAAGCAGGGGACTGAGTTCTATGAGAGGCTCTCCCATGAGCTTCCTCCGCTTTTGAATCCTGGCGCCAAGGTTTATCTTGAAATCGGTACAGGGATGGGAAGTCAAATAAAAAATTTATTTTCGGGTAGTTCCTGGACCTCCATAGAGGTCTTCCAAGACTGGTCTTCTCATGACCGATTTATCCGACTTGAATTCCAAGATCTTTTGATATAAGATAGAGCCCTTATACTTATGTTTGGTACATTAACCGAAAAATTTAAGAATTTAGCCTCCCGTCTAGCAGGTCAAAAGAGCCTGACGGAAGAGAATATTTCAGACGCCGTGAAAGATGTGCGCCTGGCGCTCCTGGACGCCGATGTGAATTTTTCCATCGTCAGTCAGCTCGTGAAGCGTGTGAAGGAAAAGGCCGTTGGAGAAAAAGTTCTCAAGGCCGTTTCTCCGGGGCAGCAGTTCATTCAAGTGGTGCATGAAGAGCTGATCGCTCTCATGGGCGGGGATGTTGCGCCGCTGCAGCTGCAGGAATCTCCTACCGTGATCATGCTCTGCGGTCTGCAGGGATCGGGAAAAACGACAACGACTGCAAAACTGGCCCACTACCTTCAGAAAAAACCTCATCAGAAAAAAGTGCTCGTGGCGGCATGCGATCTTCAAAGGCCGGCAGCAGTAGAGCAGCTCCAAACGCTTTGCGCATCGATTGAAACACCGCTCTTTACAATCGCGGGAGAAAAAGATCCTGTTTTCGTCGCAAAAAAAGCGCTGGAAAAAGCTAAAACTGAAAAGTTTGATGTTCTCATTGTCGATACGGCCGGCCGGCTTCATGTTGACACGGAGCTCATGGACCAGCTTCATCAAATGAAAGAGACGCTAAAACCCCACGAAATTTTGTTTGTTGCAAGCTCCAATGCCGGTCAAGATGCGGTGGCAACTGCCCAAGCGTTCGATCAGCAGATGTCAATTACAGGAACCGTGCTCACGATGCTTGATGGCACCTCACGCGCCGGAGCTGCGATTTCCATCCGAGAAATTACGCAGAAACCTTTGAAGTTCGAGGGCGTCGGTGAAAAAGTAGGTGACTTCCAACCGTTCAATCCTCAGTCGATGGCCGACCGTATTTTAGGCATGGGAGACGTCGTCAACCTGGTCCGCAAAGCGCAAGAAGAGTTCGATGAGAGCCAGAAAGACGATTTAGAGAAAAAGTTATTAAAGGCGGCCTTTACTTACGAAGATTACCTTAAGCAAATGACGGCCATCAAGCGGATGGGGCCTCTTAAAAATCTTCTGCAGATGATGCCGGGCATGTCGCAGCTTCCCAACCTCGATCAATCCGAAGGGGAGTTCAATAAAATTGAAGCGATGATTCTATCGATGACTAAGAATGAAAGAATTGAAAAAGTTGAGCTTGTTCCTTCCAGACGTTGGCGGATTGCCAAGGGGAGCGGAACGACCGTGGACGAAGTGAATCGTCTGATCAAAGGTTTTAAGCGGATGAAGGATCTTTTTAAGAGTATGCCAAAGAAGGCTTTACAAAATCCCGCATCTCTGAAAAAATTTGGCGACTTTTTAGGATAAAGAGGCATTTGCAAAACTACAGTATATGAAAAAAACGATGATTTTGGATCAGTTTGCCAGCCGCATAGCGGCCGTAAGCCCCGCCCCCGAGCACATACTCAGGAGAGTAGGGCTCGGGGACGGGGTGGCAAAATGACCCAAAAGGGCGTTTTTGTCATACACTGTAGTTTTACAAATGCCTCACAAATGGAGAAAATATATGGCAGTTAAAATTCGTATGCGGCAGCAAGGCCGTAAAAATCGGCAGACATTTCGTCTCGTGGTAACTGATATCAGAAACCCGCGCGATGGAAAATATGTTGAAACTTTAGGATCGTATGATCCTCATCAGAAGAGTAATAACATCACTGTGAACACAGAGAGATTGACCTACTGGCTGAGTAAAGGCGCCACTCTTTCAGAGAGCGCAGAAAGACTCGTGAAAGGTGTTGCTCCTGATGTCATTAAAGAGCTTCAAACAAAACGGAATGCAAAGCGTGTAAAGCTAGCAGCCGTCAGACGCAAAAAGAAAGCAGCTCCTAAAAAAGTGGCAGCGCCTGTAGCAGTAGAAGCCCCTAAGAAAAAACGGGCGCCTGCAGCAAAAAAAGCAAAGACGAAGGATGAAAGTTGATATCCTCTCCCTCTTTCCGGACTATTTCAAGGGCCCTTTGGATGTTAGCATCCTAAAGAAGGCCCAGGAAAAGGGGATTTTAGAGATTAATCTCATCGACATCCGAACCTTTGCAAACAACAAACATGCAAAGGTGGATGATCGCCCCTACGGAGGAGGTCCCGGCATGGTGCTCATGCCAGAGCCTGTATGCGCCGCCATCCGCAGCGTAAAGCAGGAGGAGAGTTATGTGGTGTACCTTTCTCCGCAAGGAAACAAGCTCGATGCGAAAAAATGCGAGGAGCTTGCCAAGAAAAAGCACCTTATCTTGTTGTGCGGCCACTATGAAGGGGTGGATGAAAGAGCCCTTCAAATTGAAGTTGATGAAGAGATCAGCATTGGGGATTACGTGCTGACAAACGGATGCCTGGCAGCGATTGTTGTTATAGACGCTGCCGCTCGTTTTATCCCCGGAGTTTTAGGGCATGAAGATGCCGCGGCCCAAGATTCGTTTCAGGACGGGGTTTTTGATACACCTCACTACACCCGGCCGGAGGTGTTTGAAGGAATAGAGGTTCCTGCAGTTTTAAAAAGCGGGAACCACGCCAAAATCGCTGAATGGAGAAAAGAACAGGGCCATCAGAAATATGAAAGAACAAGGAGCTAAAAATGAAGCAGAATAAAGTGATACAGGAGATTGAGGGAGAGTTCCTCAAGAAAGATCTTCCAACGTTTCGTGTGGGAGATACACTGACCGTTCATACGAAAATCGTAGAAGGTGAAAAAGAGCGTGTTCAGATGTTTACAGGCACCGTGATCGCAAGACGCGGAAGCGGCCTTTCTGAGACGATTGCTCTCTACCGAGTATCGTATGGCGCCGGCATGGAAAGAGTATTTCTTCTCCACAGCCCACGCGTTGCAAAAATCGAAGTTGTCAAAAGCGGAAAAGTGCGTAAAGCAAAGCTGTACCACCTCCGAGGCGCCTTTGGAAAAGCAGCAAAAGTTAAAGAGCAAATTGGTGAAGCTGCCGAAACTCCCGCGAGCTAAAAACCGCAGATTCCTTGAGATTACAAAGCTCGAAAGAGCCGCTAGGGCTCAAGGATTTTCAAAAATTGCAGGCGTTGATGAAGCAGGGCGCGGACCGCTGGCCGGCCCCGTCATGGCAGCCGCCTGCACGCTTCCCGAAGATTTTTTCATCGAAACAATCGACGACAGCAAAAAACTCACTTCCCAAGAACGAGAAGAGATTTTTGATCAGCTCATGAAGCATCCCGATGTTCATTTCGGAATAGGGATCGTCGAGGCGTTCATCATCGACCAAATCAATATTCTTCAGGCAACACTCCAAGCGATGGCAGCGGCCGTTGCCCATATGCAGCAAAAACCTGATTTTGTCCTCGTGGATGGAAACAAAACACCCACCTTACCCATTCCCTGCCAAGCGGTTGTGCACGGAGACACCCTCTCTCAAGCCATCATGGCCGCCGCAATCATCGCAAAAGTCACTCGCGACCGGCAAATGATCGAGTATGACAAACAGTTTCCACAGTACGGTTTTTCCTCTCATAAAGGATATCCGACGCCCGAGCATCTTGCTGCTCTAGATAAATGGGGCCCCTGTCCCATTCATCGACTATCCTATGAACCCGTTAAAAAGGTATGTCTATGCGCAGGAGTATGACCGCTTACGGTAGATCCGCCCTTCAAACCAAACGGGCCCGCTGGACCCTTGAAATTGCATCGGTGAACCGAAAAGGGCTCGATATCCATCTACACCTGCCCCACTCTCTCCTGTTTCTCGACCCCGTGATTCGCAAGTGGGTCTCTAAAATTACCGAAAGAGGCAACCTCACCATCCGTGTCTCGTGCGAGATCAGGGAAGTTTCAAGTATGATCCAGCAGCTTAGCTATGAGAAAAAACGGTGGGAAGAGATTGCTAAATCGTTAAAGATTTCCCCCGAGCAAATCACCCTTTCTTTCCTGCTAGATCAGATCTCTCCTCAAGAAGCGGCGCTAAACCCCGAACTCTTTGAAAAAGAGATTGAAGTCGTTTGGCATCAAGCCTCCAAGGCGTGGCTTACCATGAAAGAGCAAGAAGGGCGCGCCCTTGTGAAAGATATTCACTCTCGTCTCAAAATCATCGGCCAAGAGCTTAAAAAGATTGAAAAAGAATTACCCCAACTTGCAAAAGAACATCTTAAGCAGTTCTCTAAACGGATGGACGATTTAAAATTAACCATCAACGAAGAGCAGCTGGCCAAAGAAGCCCTGCTTCAAGCAGGCCGCGACGATGTCACAGAGGAGATGATACGAATGAAGTCCCATATGGATCAGATGAATCAGTACCTCAAATCGGCTGAAAAAAGCGTCGGACGAACGCTCGATTTCTTAGCCCAAGAAATGGGCCGCGAAATTGGAACCCTCATGGCAAAAGCAGGCTCTTCTAAAATTGCGCAAAAAGCCGTGAAGATCAAAACCGAAATCGAAAAAATCCGAGAACAGGTGCAAAACATTGAGTAAGCATTTAGGACGCCTTTTTATTATCAGCGCGCCGGCAGGAACAGGAAAAACAACCCTCGTACAAATGTTGACAGCAAAATATCCTCAAGTCATTCGCAATGTCACCTGCACCACACGAAAACCTCGCCCCGGAGAAGTCAACGGCAGAGACTACTATTTTTTAACCGAACAAGAGTTTCAAAAAAAACTTCAAGCAGGCGATTTTCTAGAGCACGCTAATGTCTTTGGCAACCACTACGGCACATCCAAATCACTGATTGAAAAAGAGCTCAAATCCGGAAAAGACGTCATTTTAGTCATCGATACCCAAGGCGCGCTGCAGCTCAAGGATAAGGTTGAAGCAACTTTTATTTTTATTTCACCCCCTTCCTACGATGAACTCAAAAAAAGATTACACCAAAGAAGAACCGAATCTCCCGAGATGATCGAAAAAAGATTGAAAACCGCACGGCAAGAGCTTGAGATGATCTCGCATTACGACTATCATATTGTCAACGATGATTTATCGGTTGCTTTCGAGGCTCTAAAAAAGATTATCATTACCGATTAGGAGTGTTATGTTACAAAAAGACCAACTGACCAATGAAGCCCTCAAAAAACATTTTCATGACAATTTTGAGCTCACGCAGTTTGCGATTAACGTCGCCCGCTACCTGATCAGATCAGGCCACGAAGTCGATATCCCGTATCTCTTAAGAGAGATCCAAAGGAACCCCACTCTCTATACACCCGAGAATTTAGCTCTTCTAGATAAAGCCGACCAAGAAGAAGACGCTGCAATTCAAAATGGCTAGAAGAGTCCTTATCACCTCAGCCCTGCCTTATGCCAATGGACAGCTCCATTTTGGCCATATCGCAGGAGCGTACCTTCCCGCCGACTGCTACGCCCGCTTTCAAAGACTCCAAGGCAGCGACGTTCTCTACATCTGCGGCTCCGACGAATATGGAGTCGCCATTACACTCAGCGCCGAGATCGCAGGAAGAACACCCAAAGCCCAAGTCGATCACTTCCATGCCGTCAATAAAGACCTCTTCCAAAAACTCCACTTTTCCTTCGATCACTTTTCTCGTACAACATGGCCCGGCCATGTCGCCACCGTCCAACAATTTTTCCTCGACCTCCTCAAGAACGGACACATCGAAGAAAAAGTGACCGAGCAGCTTTATTCTTCCCAAGACAAACGGTTCTTAGCCGACCGCTACGTAATCGGCACCTGCCCCAAGTGCGGCTTTGAAAATGCCCGCGGCGATGAGTGCACCCGCTGCGGCTCGAATTACGAAGCCACCGACCTAAAAAATCCCCGCTCCAAACTCACCAATGCTCCCTTAGTTCTCAAAGAAACCAAACATTGGTTTCTGCTCTTCGACCATTTTAAAGATCAGCTCACCGAGTGGCTCAGCAATAAACCTTGGAAGCCCAATGTCCTCAACTTTGCAAAATCGTATGTCACCGATTTAAAACCCCGTGCCATCACACGCGACGGAGAGTGGGGCGTTCCCATCCCGCTTCCCGGCACCGAAGGCAAAGTTCTCTATGTCTGGTTTGACGCTCCCATTGGCTATATCTCTGCCACCAAAGAGTGGGCCGAGCTCAAAGGCACCCCCGATGCCTGGAAGCCGTTTTGGCTAGATCCTGAAACTTCCTACGTTCAATTCATCGGCAAAGACAACATCCCATTCCATGCCGTCTTTTTTCCCGCCATGGTCATGGGGCAAAATCAGCCCTACAACCTCGTCCACCAACTTCCTGCCAACGAGTTTTTAAACCTCGAAGGGCGTCAGTTTAGTAAAT
>JBGPMV010000079.1:0-7720 GCA_041487155.1 Rhabdochlamydiaceae bacterium | reverse complement strand
AGTTCTCTACAGAGGTGATCAAGAACCACGACATCATCTGTATTGAAAGCTTAGATATCTCCAGCCTTCTCACTCAAAACCCCAAAGAAAGATCAAGGGCAATCAGTGATGCAGGCTGGAGAGGTTTTTTAAACTGCTTAAAATATAAAGCGGAAGAAAAAGGAAAACACATAATAGAGGCAGGCAAGTATTTTCCCAGCAGTCAACTCTGCAACTCCTGTTGGCATCAGAAAGAGATGTCCCTAGAGTTAAGAAAGTACGAATGTCCTAATTGCGGGATTAAGATCGACCGCGATTACAATAGTGCCATCGTTCTTAAGGCCGCCGGGATGTCGGTTTTAAAGCTTGTGGAGCTGCCCCTAGTGTGGGGAGCTGTGAAGCAAGAAGCTTTCGCCTTTGGGCGAGAGTAGTTCAAGGATTAAAACCGATTTTACTTCCGCTTAAAAAACTATTTGGAGGCTATATCTGTGTCCCAGGGATAATGATCGGGGTCCCGGTGGGTAGGAGTTTTTATAGGATAGTGCCTTTCATTGTGATTTCGGTAGACATACTCCCCCTTGGCATTCTGCTCACGAAGGCGCTCTTGCTCTGATTTTTCATGGCCGGAGCAGCCAAAACATAAAAATAATAGAAAGATCTTTTGCACATTAATAGAAATTTTTTTAAAGTGCAGGTAAAAGCTTGAGGTTCCCGAATTTTCCGTTGGACGGGCCCGCTCCGGGAAAGCGGATGCAAGACGCCGAAGGGAACCCGATACAGACAACCCCCTTGTGGGGTTGTCGAAGCAGGGCAACGCAGCAGGCGTTTTCTGGAGTCGGGAAATGTCAAGCGGAAAATTTGGGAATCTCAAGCGAAAGATAGATAACATGAAATACGTTCTCCTACAGAGCAGCGACACTCTTTTATTTCCTGAAGGACATATCACATTTGCTAAAAATAACCAATCTTTACTCCAACATCTCCGGGAAAAAAAGTTTGATCTGGTTATTTTAGAAGAGCTCGATCTGCTTGATCGGGTGAGGCAAGAGTTCCCCAAGGTCCCTACTGTGGTGGCTCCTCTCATTGGTTCGATCCCCGAGGCTGTTGAAGCGATGCGCAGAGGCGCCTTTGATTATATCGTGAGACCCTTATCTGCGGCTCATATCGAAAAACTTCTTGCAAGGCTTGATGCGCCGGTTCCTAAAAAGGCAAGCCCCATTTATGCGAAAAGAAATCGTCATGAGGTGATTTTATCAGAAAGCGTCGTGATGCAAAAAGTTCTGGCAGACATTGAAAAGATCGCTCAGAGCAGCGCGGCGGTCTTCATCTCGGGGGAATCAGGAACGGGAAAAGAAGTCATTGCCCACTCTATCCATTATCAATCTCCCCGCGCAAATCGGCCGTTTGTAAAAGTGAACTGCGCAGCGGTGCCTGAGTCTCTGATCGAATCGGAGTTTTTTGGGCATGAGAAGGGGTCATTTACAGGGGCTTTAGAACAAAGGATGGGCCGATTTGAGCTTGCCCATCAGGGAACACTGCTGCTCGATGAGGTCTCAGAAATCCCCCTTTCTCTTCAGGCCAAGCTTCTAAGGGTTGTACAAGAGCAGGAATTTGAACGGGTCGGCGGTACAAAGCCGATCCATGTCGATGTCAGATTGGTCGCAACATCCAATCGGAATATGAAAGAGATGGTCGATCAAAAACTCTTCCGCGAGGATCTGTTTTTCCGTTTGAATGTGATTCCAATTCAGCTCCCTCCGCTCCGTGAAAGAAAAGACGATATCTTGGCGCTTGCTAATTACTTCCTCGAGAGATTTTGCGAGGAGAATCAGAAGAAGAAAAAAATTCTATCGCCGGCAGCGCAGATGTGCCTTCTGGATTATCCCTGGCCTGGAAACATCCGCGAGCTGGCCAATACCCTTGAGCGGGCAGTTGTGATGCATGGCGGGGAAACACTCGACATCCTCCACCTGAACCTCGATCCGGCATCTCCTGCACTCCTCACGCTTCCTATTGCCAGCGAACAAACCATAGCGGAAGTGGAGAAGCAGCATATCTTGGAAACCCTCTCTAGGTTCAACCATAACCGCAGCAGAGCCGCAGAGGCGCTCGGCATCAATGTCCGCACGCTCCGCAATAAACTAAATCAGTATCAGTAAATATTCCTGGATGATTTCTTGCAGAAACTTCCATTTATGCCGGCTGAAAGGAATCTCTATGTTCAAGACAAAGATACGCTCGAGTGCTTCTAAGGCAGGTGCAAGGGTAACCTTGTAGGCTTTTTCCTGGAGGAGATCTTCTTCATAGAGGATCGCTTTGCCGCTCCCCTCGGTCTCTTGCGCGAGGAGTTGTGCCAAATGCAGGCATCTTTCGAAGCTCTCTCTAAATCCTTTAAGGGTCGTGTTCAGCTGCGCAGGGGTTACATTGATGGGATGGGATAGGAGCTTTTGTACATCGATCGACGTTTTCGGAAGATCAATGCGTCGGTGAGGGATCGAGGGAAACCCGAGCCCTTTTCCGGTGAGGTTAATGAAGGTTATCTCCGGATAAAGCTTTGTGTAGGCATCGATTGTCTGCTGCTCCATGACCCATTTGACTAAAGTCGCTACTCTTTTGCCTTGGGCCCCTTTTCGGTAGATCACCTGCTCGCCGGCGCGCGTCTCTTGTGTGTGCTTTGCGGCATGGACGGGAACCCCTTTGGCATAATGATCGCTGCCTGAGTAGGCAAGATCAACCCCTGCCAGAATAATCGGAGAGCAGCCCCAAAAGCAGGCGACCGAAAGAGCCAGCGTTGTAACGGACAGCGCTTCCCTCCCAAGATCGAGGCCGACATCGGACTCTGTAAGCCCTAGCTCTTCTTCAATCGCTTTTTCAAGAGGGCTGCCTGTTGGCGAGCGGAGATAGCCATAGGGGCCCTCAAAAAGATCGAATACTCCCGGATAAAGCCGATTGCCGTAGATCAGAGGAAGATCGCGGAAGGTACATCCTTGAAGGCACTCTTTTTCACGGCTGTTTGGGTCGATGGCTAACCCAATATGGGGCCTTAAGTTAAAGTACGAGAGAGATGAGAGCGCCGATCCGCATCCAATGATGAGCGCTTTATCTTGCAGCTTCTTAAGATCTTCTATGGCTGAGCTGAGCGAGGGGCCTGCTCCGCAAATCACGGCGGGTATGCCTTTAAAGGCGTTTTTGGTTTGGTTCACATAAAAACTCTCCGGGAGCTTTTGGAAGTTAGATAAAATGTTGCGATGAAGGATATGCCCTGAAAGACTCTCCGAAGTGAGAGAATTCCAGAGAACGGTTTTGCGAAGAAGGGAGAGCTTGATCAAGTGGAAAAATTTATTTTTCTTCTTCAAGGTTGCAACAGCAATCCGCTCGGAAGGAAACTCTTTGGCGCACAGCTCTAAAATCCAGTCGCGGGGATAATGGAGGAATTTGAGGTGGACTTGGGGGTGGTTCAGCATCCTTTTTCCCCAGGGAAGCGCGGCTAGACGATGAAGAGCGTGCAGATCATCTTCTAAAAATATCAGATGCTTTCCTGAAACCGCCTCTAGCCACTCTTCGAGTTCTAAAAAAGGGTGGCCGTCGGATAACCCATAGACGTAGATGATGTCTAAATTGTGGAGCGGAAGGTTCAGTTTTTGTTCACACGGCGCAGTGTCTACTTGAACCTGTTCGAAGCCGGCAAGATGGAGCTGAAGTTCTAAATCGGGATACTTCTCAAGCATAAAACCGATCAGAAAGGGTTTTTATCAGCAGGATGCGGTGGACAATCATTGCATCAGGATGGTTCTCAGGCGACCTTTTCAGAACAATTTCCCAATGATTCCAAATGAGGTCGATCACCTGCAAGATAGCCTCTTGCGTATCGATTTCTTTCATAATGTTCATACAGGTTTCATCACTGGAGGGCGCCTCAGGGAAAATCTTTTGAAAACGGCTCAAAAATTGATCGACGAGCGTGCGGCACTTTTTAAAACTCTCACTCATTTCCTGCCAGATGGCTTTTCCCGATTTCTCCGGGCATGCTTCAAAAACTTGCTGCGCACATAAAGAGACCCCATCTACTCCGGTGCAATGATTTAACTCAAGAGCCTCGAGCGCCGGCATCAGAGGATTGGGTTTTGAAAGAAGACCCCATTTAATGTCGGGATGATCTACGACCCACTCGTTCATCCACTCGGCAGCTAAGAGCCAGTCCGATCTTGTTTGAACGGCTGTACCGTCCGGAAGTGTTACTTTGATCAGACTTCCCTCTTGCGGCGGCTGAACCCCTTTGGCATACACATTTGAAACGGCTGAAAAATCGATCCCCGTAAAATAAACGGTCCGGCATCCCAGCGCAGAAACGAGCGAAGCTCCGCGGGTGGCGGCCGTCCATCCTCCGTCAGAGGGGGATGCAAGACCCAGTTTTTGTTCAATCCATCTCTCCAGAGGAAACTCTCCGGATCCAGGCATCAAAAATCGGGGGCCTTTCATTTGAGAGACCACTTCATGACTGGTCCTGAGTTGATAGAAAAGAGGTACCCCTGACTTGGTAAACTTATGATACGGATCGGGATCGACGTGAACTGCCAAGTGAGGCTGCACGCCGGCAGAAAGAAGCGCTTGCATACCAGCGCCGCAGCCCACAATTAAAAAGCGGTCGTTATTTTGCTTTAAGAACGGAATGATCTCCTGAAGGGAAGGGCCGGCCCCGCAGACAATAGCGGGGAACTTCTCAAACCGGCCGAAACAATCCGAGACCAGCTTGGTGGGGTTTTGCATATTGGACCGGAAATTCGTCAGGAGTTTGACTCCCTGGTCTAGATAATCAGAAGCCCTAAAATGGATTTCGGTCTGGATGCGAGCAAGTCTTTGCAGAGCCGGATGGGCTCCTTCTTCATAGACAAACGGAAGAAAAAGGAGCTGCCTTGCAATATGCTGGAGCGACAGCTCATTGTCCTGCGTATTAATAATGCGCGGGTGATCGGCTTTATTTTCCGATCCTATCCAGACCACATACCGATCGGGCTTAGCATCGACCCACTGCGTCAGCTGATGCTCATCCCCCTTCGTAACACAAAATACTTCACTCATGAAGCGCCTCGATTAGTTCAAGATATGAAGGGAGCCGAGAAATTTCACACGAGCGGCATGAGAGCTGATATCGGAAACGGACTTCAGAGTGATTCACAATGGCAACATAGGGGGCTTTAACATAGTGATTATAACCGAGCGCTTGGTCCAGCGCCTCTTGTGAAAGCGCGCCTTCTTTACACTCGATCAGCACAAGAGGGCTCACCGTATCCCCTTTTTTCATAAATGATAGAAGATCGATTCTCCTATTGGGAAGCAAACTTTTATCCTCCATTAAATGCGGAAGGGCTTTAAGCTCTTTTTCGACTGCCAGCAGCTCTTTCGGAAATTTTAGCTCACCGATCATCCGCTGGATCCATGTCTGACGCACCACCTCTTCAGGAGTGGCAGCGACCCACTCGTTTCTCAGCGGATCAAAAACCTGTTTCATTCTGGAAGAATAAGTCCATAGTTGCCATCGGTTCGACGGTAGATGACTTTAAGCTTGTGATCTTCTTCCCCACGATACAGCATGAATTTATCATCGGAAAGTTCCATTTTCATAATCGCCTCTTCCGTTGTCAGCATCTTCATCGGACGTGTATCGGCTCCAATAATCTGCGGCAGTTGAAACTCCTGCATCGCTTCGGCAGCGTTTTCAATTTCGATCGACTCGTTAATCAGTTCGATATCCGTAAAGGGGCGTTTTAAAACATTGATTTGCATATCGACCACAGAACGGGACTTTTTATGATGGTCTTGGATCCGGCTCTTCCACCGTCTGATCTTAGCTTGAAGCTTCTCGATCGCTTTATCAATCGAGGCGTACATATCGGTGCTGCTTGCCGCAACTTTTACTCTCAAGTGATCCAAATGAAGCATAATCACAACAGACTGCTCCATTTTTTGAACATCCATCGTTACATGAATATCCATGATATGGTTGTGAAACTTCTCAATCTTTGAAAGTTTTACAAAAGCATGATCTTTCATAGAATCGGTCACATAAACATTCCGTCCCAGAATGCTGATTCTCAAACCCAATGCTTTTTCTTGTTCAGTAAATTTTGCTTTGTCAACCATGCCGAGCTCCTTTTGGGGTCTTTTGGCATTATACGAGGGCATGTGATTTTTGAGTATGACGTAATTCTTTGTTTCCTAGCTGCCCGCAGGCAGCCATAATGCCTCGTCCCTTATGATGCCTTAAATGAACCTGGTATTTTTTTTCTCTAAGCCTTTGGAAAAAAGCCTTCTGCTGCTCAAGCTCCGGTGGAAAAAAACGTGTTCTTCTCTGAGCATTATAAGGAATCAGGTTCACCTTTACAGGCAGCCCCTCTAAATAAGCCGCAAGTAGATCTGCATGCTCAAGCCCATCATTCAAATCTTTTAAAAGAACATATTCAATAAAAATTTCCCGTTTTCCTGTACTCGCATATCTGTCTTTAGATTTCGAAGAAGACCCATCTGTCCTGTCTCGCAAAAGGCGCATCCCATCTTGCAGCCCACCTGAGAGGAGACGCACAATGTAAGCCCTGCCTTCATCGGGATAATGACAGACTCCGTTTCAAGCCGCTCAAAAAAATCTATGCAAAGCAATGCAGCTTCCTATAGACACGTCAGGCGAACAGCAATTCTGACGATTCACGTGCTGGAGTCTCACCAACAACATCCGAAAAAAATGTTGTCACAGGAGCCGGTTTTGGCGGGCTCCTGGACCGGTCTTTGTTGACCGTCCGAAAGTGCGTTGCATACGCCGTTTGCAGTTTCTTACTAACTTGCCTCCAGATAGACCATACATGCTTGTCTCGCTTCCTTACAGGTGCGGACAGGGTGACATGGCCTTCTTTCCCATCAGGTATTTCACTGAGGGATGAGGGCACTTTTTCAGAACAGCATAAAAAGCGACGGCCTATGGTTAAGGCTGCCGCTTGATGTATAGATAATCCATATTTCTTTGCATATTTGACTCGTCCAATGATGGAGGTATAAGCGGGGTTGACTTGAGAGGCAAAGACTCCCTTTTTTGTTGCACGGGATTTTAGATGTGTAATCATGGACTTATAAGAAAAAGAGGAAAGCATCCGGGAATAAGATCCATAATTTTTCTCTCTAAGAGATCCTTTCTTCTTTTGAAAGTCCAAATCTTCAAAAATCAGAGGTTTAAGAGTGCTTTCTGCATAGAAAATGGCGGACGCTGCGGCGTCTCCACTAATTGCTTTAGCTTGATCCGAGCTTTTTCCATAGAGATTAAACGGAATAACTTTAGAGTTGATGGGGTTGCCATTTCGATCGGTTTCTACAAGTGCAAAATGATCGACGTTGATATCGAGTCCGATGACTCCAACGTTTTGCTGGGAAATGCAGGGAGCTGGCTTGATGTCAAAAGTTGAAAAAAGGCGCCAGCCTTTTTTGTCGTGAAGAAAGCGCCAGGTGATGGCTTGTCCTTCGGGATTGTTTAATGCGGCTAGGAGCTTATCTTTGCCGTATTTAAAAGCGACATTTGGAATTGTGAGATATTTGCCGTGCTCTGAGAGTGCGTTTGGGAGGCGGATGCGAACGTCAAGGGTTTGATTGGGATTGAGCTTAGCGGTACATGACACGTTGCCGCCTGTTTCATCTTTGGAGCCTAGGAAAAAAAGCTCGTTTGAGCGGGCTTTTCTCCATTCTTGTCTCCATTCTTCGT
>JBGPMV010000078.1:0-7744 GCA_041487155.1 Rhabdochlamydiaceae bacterium | reverse complement strand
TCCGATTTTCCAACCCCTGGAGCTCCTGCCAAAAAGAGGACAAGAGGCTTTCCGCCAAGAGGCGGAACCTTTCTCCAATTGTAAATCGCCTCACAAATCATCCCAATGGCCTCGTCTTGACCTTTAATCGCATGTTTTATTTTTCCAGGAAGCTCTTTGAGCATTTCTTCTTCTTGCTTCGTGCAAGGGCCTAGCATGCGGCGAAACTTTTTTTGCGCCCTGGAGACTAAATCAGAAGGTGGTACATCGTTTTTCAATTCTCTATCTCTCGTTTTCAAAAGAGGAAGCACAATCTTTTCAACCAGTAAAACCTCTTGCAGTAAACGGCGAGGCTCGGATTGCCCCATCCTCTTGTGACTCCAAACCCTTTGGAGCAGCTCATCTTTCATCTGCTCCGCTTCATTAAGCGCCTTTTCATTCTTTTGGATCTCTGATACATCTACATCCCCTTTTTGGAAACGCCAATGACTTGATCTATCTCTAATACCTTGTTGGAGAATGTCTATGAGATCAAAAGGAGGCATGGGTGTTTTATCAAGAACGGGCTTTAAATGCCTAAACAACTCTTGGACATCATGTTTCGCATAAGATGAAGCAAGCTGCGACTGCGCATAAAGGCGCTCGCATAAATTCTCCAACTCTTGCGGATTGATGTCGGGGGCTCGTTGAGCTGAAAAAAGTTGAAAAAGCCCTCTATTCGTATTCTGCAATTGCTGTTTGTCGCCTTCTTCCATTTCAATTAAGCATCGAAAAGCCCCACGTTTCAAATCGATAACAATCAAATCTGCTAAAATTTTTTCAGCTTCCATATGGGACCGCTGCTTCATGTGTTTGGATGCATCATCGTCATGGTTTTGTTGCGTCAGCAAAAAGGGCTTGATTTGATCGATTCCTTTTAAGATCACCAAAGTTTTTGGGCTTTTAAGATACTTCATGGTCTCCTGCCAGCCTCTAAAGACTTCATCCTTATTTCTATACTCCGTTAAAAAGAGCTGAAGGTCGAGCTCCATGACCTGCAATCCTTGAATGGATCCTCTACCCGTAGCCGTCATCTCTGCCAAAACGTTTCCAATCTCTCCTGCAAATGTTGAATGGGTATTTCTAGGATAATACCACAAGAGATTGGAATGGGACTCACCGACTTCAGACCTTTCTATCACACCAAATAAATTTTTAATTCCCTCAGCATAGCTCGGAATAAGATCGAGTCCCATATGAGGAGCGTGGGACTTAGCAAAATTTTCAGTCAAGTTGGTGATAATCCCTTTCTCATGTTTCATCATCCAATAAAGTCCTGCCATTGCTACGAAGAAAATGAGAGCAATTTTCCCTTTATGCTCCGCAGAGCTGCTAGTGATCTCTTGCATATTCTTCGGAAGGCGGTTATAGACCCAATCCCAAATTGGCTTCCCAGCATAAGAAGCCAGGCAAGTAAATAAGATCGTATAGGCCTGCCGCGGTGAAGATTGAATAGGGCCGAGCAGTTCTTTCCATCCCGTAGAACTCTGTTTAATGAAGGCAAATATCGGCTGAAGGCTCATCGCCCATGTTTGGATGGCATACGCTTTTTCATCCTCCAGCGAAAGATTTGTTCTTTCCCGATACGAAGGAAAAATCTTATGGGCCTCGTTATGAAGCTCGTCATCTGTTTGAGTTCCGATCCATTGGAGCCACTCTTCAGGTGTTTCAGGCTTCTCTACTCCAGCATCTCGAGACAAAGATGCCATCAAGCGGCCCGCAAACCCTCGAGGAGAATATTTTAGTGCGGCATTTTCAAGATCATTCTTCTCCTGACCCGTGAGCGGCATGCTTGGAGAACTGAGGCGTCGATAGAGCAGGGCAATCGTCCCTAATGCCAAACTTGCAACAAATACGGCTGAAGCCGCTCTTTTGTTCTCTAGGAGAAGCTTCATGCTACCTTCACAAGTCCAATTAAATTGTTTACTAATTGTCGCTATTTGATTCATACCCACCTAATTTTTCAAGTATTATAGCAAAAATAATGACAACTTGCAAAAGCTATATTCATTAAAACGACAAAACATAAATTGAAAAAACAAGAGTTATTACAAACTGATTCTTAGTTATTTATAAAATGTGTTTTGGCTATATTTGACTATAGTATCATGGCCGTACGTAAGGGAGGCATAATGGATGAATTTATGAGTGCAGGACAGTTCAAAGCTCACTGCTACAAAGTTATTGCTCGAGTAAAGCGCACGAGAAAACGTATTATTATTACCAATAAAGATGTGCCTGTTGCGCAGATAGTTCCAATCAATGAGGAGAAAACTCCTCTATTCGGAAAAATGAAAGGAACCATTCACTTTTTAGGTGATGTTATCGACCCTATTGAAGTTGAATGGAAGTCATAGGATAAAAGTTTATTTCCTGTAATTGGATAAACTGTATGATGAGGTAATGGAGAACGAAGAAGTCGAAGAGCCCCTATTCACATGGGTCTTAAGGCGTTTCAAATTTATAGAAGGAGTCGGAGAGTATTCGCGGCTGAGCGTCGATGCTATCAAGGCAGCGATTAAAAAACCTCCTGCTCTTAGGCTGTTTCTGCAGCAGCTCTATGATATCGGCGTCGCTTCTCTTCCGGTTGTTGCCATTACGGGATTTTTCACAGGGCTCGTGCTGGCCGCCCAGTCGATCTATCAGCTCTCGGATAAAGGTCTTGCCAGCGTGACAGGCCTCATGGTCGCTAAAGCGATGATCACGGAACTTGGACCTGTGCTGACGGCCTTCATGGTCACCGGCCGTGTGGGCGCTGCTATGTGCGCAGAACTTGGAACGATGAAAGTCACAGAGCAAATCGATGCCTTAGAAACGATGGCCGTCAACCCTAAAAGATACCTTGTCGCACCCCGGCTGCTTGCCGGCTCATTCATGATGCCTCTCTTGACTATTTTTTCCATGATCATGGGAATTTTTGGAGGGTATCTCATTTCTGTTTACTTTTTCAACATGGCGCCGGCAGCGTATTTTGACGCTATGCCGATGCATGTCACCCCGTTTGATCTTTTAACCGGCATTGTAAAAGCGTTTGTGTTTGGAGTGCTCATCATGTCGATTTCATGCTATAAAGGAATGAAGACATCCGGCGGCGCAGCAGGAGTTGGAAAAGCAACGACTAGCAGCGTGGTTATCTCGTATTGCTGCATCTTGCTTACAAACTTTTTTTTAACGATGGCCCTCAACACATTCCGGTCGCAACTGCAAAAAGTATTATAATGAATAAACCACTGATCCAGATCCGCGATCTCTGCAAAGACTTTAATAAAAACAAAGTTTTAGAAAACCTCAATCTCGATGTAGACCTTGGAGAGACCCTCGTGATTCTCGGACGGTCGGGCACGGGAAAAAGCGTTCTTTTAAAACATATCATCGGGATTTCTAAAGCAGATAGCGGCACCATCGATGTGGGAGGAGTCCGCATTTCCGATTTGGAAGGGCCCGATCTCTATAAAGCCGCAATCAACATGGGGATGCTTTTTCAAGGAGCTGCCCTCTTTGACTCGATGACCGTTGAAGAAAATACCGGCTTTTTCTTGAACGAGCACGGCGATCTTCAAACAGGTAAACCCCTCTCGCATGAAGAAATTAAAGTCCGCGTCCAAGAAGCTCTTGAGATGGTGGGCTTAGCAGGAACGGAAAGAAAATTACCCTCGGAGCTATCGGGAGGCATGAGAAAAAGGGCAGCTCTTGCACGGCTGATTGTCTATCGACCCTCGATTCTACTCTATGACGAGCCGACCACAGGCCTTGATCCGATCACCTCGATGCAAATCAATGAACTCATTGTCAGGATCCAAAAAGAACTTAAAGCTACCAGTATCGTTGTCACCCATGACATCCTTTCCGCCCTCTATGTCAGCGATCGGCTGGCGCTCATGAATCAAGGAAAAATCGTCTACATCGATCAACCCGAGGCTTTCATGAAAATCGACGATCCTATAATTGAATTCTTAAGGAAGACAATAACACAAGACCCACGTAATATCAGGGAACTGCATGCCTAACTCAATAAAGAACTTTATCATTGGCCTATTTTTACTATCGTCCATCGGCGTACTGGTAGGCCTTGTCATGTTTTTAAAACCGTCTGTCGGAGATGAAAAGCAGACCATTTTGGTTCGATTCTCGAGCATCAGCAAGATCAACGTGGGAACACGCGTCTTATTTGCCGGAAAAGCCATCGGGGAAGTCACCGCCATCAACGAAATTTATCATGCACGTGAAACCCAGCCGACCGATGAGCTTGGGCGGCTTTATTTCTACCAGCTCACCCTTAAAATCGATTCGAATGTCCATGTCTACTCCACGGACGAGATTTCTATTCAGACATCAGGACTCATGGGAGAAAAATCGATCGGCATCGTTCCTAAGGCTCCTGCCAAAGGCGTCTCTCCTGAGCTGATCACAGATAAAACCCCTTTCTACGCCGATTCGGTCGACCCCATTGAAAATACGTTTAACCGCCTCTCCGATATTGGCGACAAACTCGATACAACGGTCGATCTCATCAAAAATTGGTTTGTGGCCAATGAAGAAAAGCTCTCTCAGTCGATTACCTCTTTTGAGGCCTCCATGGCACAAATCAACAGTCTCACAAACAGCATGAATCAAGAGGCGCTCGTTCCTCAAATCAAAGATGCCACCGTTGCAATGACCGGTTCGATGGATAAAATCAATACAGCGCTGGCTCAGATGCTCCAAGACAAAGTTTTTGAAAACCTCGGCACCGTCGCTTCCAACCTTACCACGACAAGCTCCTCGCTTGATAAGATCTGCCAGGATATCGCCACCGGGCAAGGAACCGTTGGAAAGCTGGTCCAAGGCGACGACATGTACCTTCGCATGACGGCCATCATGAGCAAAGCCGATACCCTCATGAACGATGTCAACCATTACGGAGTCCTCTTCCATCTCAACAAAGGGTGGCAAAGAACTCGCACGAAGAGAATCGCCCAGTTAGAAGCCCTTGAATCCCCTGTCGCTTTTAAAGATTATTTCCAATCAGAGATCGACCAGATTAACACCTCTATGGCGCGCATCTCGATGCTCGTAGAAAAAGCAAAAGAAGATGACAAGACCGCCGTCCTTGAATCTCCAACCTTCCGAGATAATCTTGCTGAACTCTTACGTCAAGTCGATGAAATGTCGGACAACCTGCGTCTTTATAATGAACAATATTCCCAGGTTTTAAAGCCGTGAAAGAATCTCTCCCCTACGCAAATCTCACCAAAGGCTCCCTGCTTCTTGCCAGCCCTGACATCGATACCGGGCTCTATTTCCGCGGAGTGGTCTTGCTGTGTGAGCACGGCCCTGCAGGCTCCTTTGGTTTACTTGTGAATAAACCGCTGGAAGTTGAAATCCCTGAAGAGATCATCAACCTTAAAGATATCCCTAATCCTAAAGTGCAAATCCGCGCAGGCGGCCCCTTGCAGCCCAACCAGATGATGCTCCTGCACACTCAAGCGCTCGAAGGCGAGCAAACGCTTAAGATCTGCGACGGCGTTTATCTAGGGGGCGATATTCAATTTCTTCAAGAAGCGTTGGCCGATCAAAACGGCCCTGCCCTAAGACTCTGTTTTGGGTTTTGCGGATGGGGACCCGGACAGCTCGAACGGGAATTCTTAACAGGCCTTTGGTTTTTAAAACCAGCTTCACCCGAAGCCGTCTTCGACACACCTCCTGATCAGCTCTGGCGCACAGCCCTGCGGCAAATGGGCGGCAAGTACGCCACCCTCTCCATGATCCCGGATGATTTAAGCTTGAACTAAAGGAATAAGGTCATCAAGGCCCTAAGCTGCATTGCGGGCTCCACTATGAGCACATGAAGAGACAATTTTTGCTAGAGTCTTTAATGTCGGATTTTTGTTTTTAAGTGAGTGATAGAAAGTTGATTTTGACAGGTCGCCTCTTTCTCGGAGTCTCGCTTTGTTTAAGGCGTTGACATAGATAGTAATTGCCTCCATAACTCCTGCTGGGTCATTGTCTTGAAGGCATTCTAAAATAGCCAACCCGACATTTTTTTCATTCGTCAGATATTCCAAAGGATTAACTTTTTTAACACCTTTGAAGTGTTCAATTCTTAATTTTTTTCGCTTTCGAGAAGATGTTTCTCGCGCGGCGGATATCTTTGCTTTGCCCATTTTTATTACCTCCTAAAAGAAAAAGCACGTTGCTATCGGGAATAATGACATAGTAGATTCGTCTACCATCATTGAATTTGAGCTCCCACAAGTCACCCCCTAAATGCTTACGATTACCAAAATATCCTTCGTCCTCGATCTTCAAAACTCGGTTCTGAATCTGAAGCCGGGATTTTGGCGGCTCACTGCAAAACCAGTCGTCATATTCTTCGGTTCTGTAAACATTGAACCTCTTCATGAGCTAATGGTGCAATATATTGGACTTATTTACAAGCTTATATTTTAATATTCTTATCATCAATTACTTATGCTTGAAATTCCCAACTTTTCGGCCTGCACGATATATTTTGTGAACTAAGCGACTTCTGTGATTTTGATTTCTTTGAGAGAAATTTCAGGAAGGATCTTGGCGCATCCTTTTAGAGTGCCGTCTCGATCGGCTTTAAGCACGAGCTCAAAGTGCTCTAAAGCCGAGAGCGTACGATGCATGCGGAGCGTGTCAATCGAGCGGTGGCGAACAAATAGCGCAGGGACGAGAAGAGCATAGAGAAAACAGTCTCGATCTTCTTTTGTCCAGGGCTTTTTCGTCGAAAGCATGCGGGTGAATCCGTAAAACGAGGCAGATCCTGTAGAGCCGATGTCAACGCCATCTTTGCAGCTAAAGTTCATGACATCGGGCTTTTCATCCTCAAGATACCGGAAAATAATGAAGAAGTAGAGAATTTCGATAAAATCAAGCTTCTGCTTTCGATCCAGAGTATCGTGTCCGTTGAAAAATTGGGTGTGGATAAACTGGACGAGCGGCTCAATCCATCCTTTCGGTGTTTTTCCTTCGGGAAAATAAAAGCCTGTCTCTTTTCCGCCCAAAACCTGCTCAATACAGCTCGTACAAAACTGCTTTGCATTTAGCACCTCGCCAAAATGCTTAATCTGATGGTAAAAATCGGTGTCTTTTGTGAGCGTGATTAAAAAGACCTTCTCGGAAAATTCCCCTTTTTGAGAGAGCTCCTCGAGTAATTTGCAGCGCAATACCTCTTTCCAAGAGGTTCGATTCTGAAAATTGACATAAAAATGACGCCTGTCTCCTAAGGCATGAAGGTACCCTTTAAATTCCGGGACGACCTCGCCTCTATCAATAGTGATTTGATGGATCGGAGATGGCATATGGATGATTGTCGTGTGGATCTCTTCCGATAATAGGGTATAAAATTGGCCGGGGGCATGTCCTTGGATAAGAGGATCAAATCCCATTTTTTCTTCCTGGCGGCGGAACATTTTTAAAATCTTCATCAGCGGCCCTGATGGTAGGGTCTGGAGCGCATGCTGCACTCTGCTCTCGGCTTCGGCAAGCGATGTCCAGATGGAATGGGAAGGATCCAGCTCTTTACCGACAATAGAATAAAGGAGGCTCATATCGTCCTGCCTTGTGCCAATGCGGAGGAAAAGAGCATGGCTCATCCGGTGCATGAGCTTGAGCGCGACTTGATAAATCTCTACCAATTTTTTTTCATCGCGCCATTTCGAATAATGGTCCGTTGCAAGCCCCAGCCTGAGATATGTTTCAAAATCGTTCCAGTAATCGG
>JBGPMV010000077.1:0-7779 GCA_041487155.1 Rhabdochlamydiaceae bacterium | reverse complement strand
TATTGGTATTATTTCCCTCAATTTTTTGCCCTCGTCGGAACCCATGAAGCCATTCAAATGCTCAAAAAACTGATGGAAGATCCTCACGCCATGACGCGCGTTGAGGCCATTTTAAATGCAGCGCGCTTTGGCCGTGATGATCTTACCCTGCGCATCCGCGCGCATGCTACCCACAGCCATCCCGATGAGCAAGAGGCGTCAGCCACCGCACTGGGGATGTTGAAAGATTCAGCATCGATTCCAAAACTTGAAAAACTCATCAAAAGCTCGTACAGCTCAGTTAAACTCGCGGCGCTAAGATCGCTGTATCATCTGGGAGATACCAATGCCCTGCTTCCCATTTTCGACATGGCCAAAAATGAAGACCTCTTTGCGATTGCTCTTTTAGGAGAGCTGCCCGGCGGAGAAGAAATCTTAGCCGATCTTTTAGAAAGCCCCCATATCCAAGTCCGCCTAAACGCCACGCTCTCTCTTCTGTTTCGGCGCGATTCAAGATGCACAAAGACGCTCTATGAATTTCTCTTGAGCGATACAAAAGATCTCGGCTTTCATCCAACAAGCTCTGTCGGTCATTCATTGATGTCCTGGAAGGCAGTCCCCTCGCTCCGCCAGCATCAAAAACAACTTTCCATGGATCTTTCCGGTATCACCCTTCAGCTGCGAGAGCAGATGCTCGGATCGGCTTTAGAACTTCCCGAGGAAGATTTTCTAAGCATCGCCTCACGCGTTTTTGAATACAAGCAGCTCGAACTGGTCCCTTTGCTTGTTCAGCTCCTTGAAAACCACTCCACTCCCGCTGCCCTAAAGCTCCTTAAAAAAAATGCCGAAGCTGCCGGCGCTCCCTTAACGCGGATGTATTGCAACCTTGCTTTATTCCGCCTAAAGCAAGAAGGCCCCTATGAAAACCGGCTTAAATCATGGATTGTCGAGGCTCAAAAACTCGAGATGATTAGATTCCGGCCGTCGGTCCCATGGAATATGAAAAACACCCTCTCAACCTATGAACTCACCCCGGAAGAGAGCACCCGCCTTCTTTTAGAATGTTATGAAGCCCTATCAGAAGAGCATAATGAGCAAGGCATCGAAATTATTATTCAAGGTATTCGCCAGGGCCACCCTAAAAATCGGTATGCCCTCGCAGGACTCTTGATCCGTACCCTGCAATAGGGTATTCTGTTTTTTTCATGGACCCAAGAAAGATATTTTTAACATCTCTTATTTTTTTCGCGCTTCGGCTCTCAGCAGAAGAATACGACGTGCAGCTCAAAAATCCCCTCTTCTCCGGGGGAACCATCTCGTCGAATGAAGGCGGGGTTATTTGCGGGCCCGGCATCCGGATTCAAGCGCAGAACATCTCCTACACCCATAAAACTGAAAACGGCGTTCAAATCAAAAAAGTCCATGCACAAGGAGACCTGCTTCTCGAATATGAAGGAAAAATTTTTGTCGGAGAGGAGCTGGACTACGATTTGGAAAGTAAAACAGGCATCATGAAAAAGGGACGCACCTCAACCGACTACTGGTTTGTGGGCGGCGATGAAATCAAGCTGCTACCCGATGGAAGCTTTTGGGTTACACATGCCTATCTGACAACCGTTGAAAGCCAAGACCCCTGGTGGCAGATCCACTCTTCTAAAATCGATATCGACGATGAAAGCCTGCTAAGAGCAAAAAATATTAAAGTCCGATTCTTCAATATTCCGATTTTCTGGCTCCCCTCTTTCAAATTCGATCTCAAACTCATCAAAGAGCCGCCCATCCGGTATAAGTTTGTGTGGGATCAGATCCTCAAACAAAAAATTACCATGAGGTATGAGCTCTACTCCACAGAAACCTTTAGCCTCTTTGGAAGACTTGATTACCGCTTTAAACGGGGATTTGGCGGAGCCATTGAAACCGACTACCAATCTCTGAGTAAAATCACCCGGTTCCAAACCAAAAACTACGTCGCTCATGATAAAACAATTGCCGATCAGCATAACAACAAACGGTACCGTTTTCAGGGACTTACCACCACCAGCTGGCGGGATGAACAGACAAAATTCCACTTAAGCTACGACAAACTCAGCGACGATAAGATGCCGCAGGATTTTAAAGACGATGACTTTGAAGTTAATACGCAAAAGCGGACTATTTTATGGGTCTCGCACATGACTCCCAATACAGCGTCCAGGTTCACGGTTCAGCCGCGGATTAACATCTTTCAAAGCATCAACCAGCAGCTTCCGCTCGTTACAACAAGCATACGCCCCTTCCCCCTAGGACACTCAGGCGTCATCTTCCAAAACCAATTTTCCGCAGGCTATCTTAACTACATCTACGCAACCGGCCTGGCAGATGAGCTTCCCACCTCCCGCTCTGCACGGTTTGAGAGCCGCAACACGCTCTATAAACGGTTTGACATGGGCCCTGTCTCGCTCACACCCTGGGCCGGGTTCATCGGACTTTTCTATAGCAACACAAGACAAGACCATGCCGTCGGTCAAGCCATCGGCTCATACGGCTTTCGGTTAAACTCCAACCTCTTCCACAGCTATCCTACATTCCTCCATAAAATGGAGCCTTACCTAGAGTTCCGCGGCCTCACATCCCCCACGACTCCCTCATCCCACCACTTCATTTTTTCCATCGACGACGGCCTGGCCAAACAAAACCTCTTCCGCCCCGGCCTCAAACAAACCTTTTATCCCACAGGATCTTCCCTCCTCCCCGAAGCCACCCTCGACCTCTACACCAACCTCTTTGCCGGATCGACCGCGTTTCACCGCGGCCTTCCCAAACTCTATACCACCTGTGATTTTAGATATCCCTCATGGCTTATTTCAACCGACCTCGTCTACAACTTCCAAGAAAATGTCTTCGATAGAACCAACCTGCGCTCTGCCTGGACCATCAATGAAAACGCCGCCTTCACCTTTGAGTTTCGCCACCGCAGTAAATTTGACTGGAGAAAATCAGATCACGATAACTACATTGTCGACATCATCCGCCCCATTGACGAGCTTCTTCATTCTCCCCTCTCCGACGGCCGCAACACCTACCTCTCCAAGCTCCAATTCCGCCTCTCGCCTCTTTGGACCGCCCACCTCGAATCCCACATCGGCACCGGCCGCAAAAACGACCCCGACTACTACGCCTATGAAGTCAAGCTCTCCGTCCTCCTCACAGGCCGCTGGCAAGTCGAATTCGGCTACAAATACTCCCCCTCCACTCGCCAATGGATCTTCCCCTCCGTCAAGCTCCTAAATGCTAGGTTCTAATCCCAATCTCTATCGTTTTTGCCAAACAGTACTGGGTCCTTTTGAGAATGACGAAGCACTCTTTCGGAAAGCTCTTTTAAACTGTGTCAGCTTGTTCAAGTAGGGCAACTATTTCTTGATGACCATTCATGGCCGTTGCCCGAATAATACCATCTAGCTGTTCCTCTAAAATAGGGCCCATGTCCAAAAGGATGTTAACTATTCCACGATGACCCATTTGGGCTGCTGCACCGAGGGCAAAATTTCGTCCTACAAAATCACCATCGGCCGAAAGTATTTTGACTATTGCTTGATGGCCTTTGACGGTAGCTATGAGAATAGCACGAGCTCTCATAATCGGACAAATATCGCTAAAATGCTGATTGAAGAGTATTAAGTCAGAAGGGTCAGTAATCGGTTTCTCTTGAGGATTCTTTTGTTGTAGCTCAACTAAATGCACCTTGATCCAGCAAAGCCCCGCATAAAACTCTTGATGAAAGTCATCATAATGAGAGTCTTTTGAATTAATGTCATTTGCAATGCCTGATTGTTTGAAAGCCTCGAACGACTTAGCAACAACATGTTGAATCTGTCCAACATCTGATACTATCTTTTTCCAGCCTATACAAACTGCCCTACAATTTAGAAAATCCCTCAAATTTAGATAAGTTAGAGATAAATATGGCTGATAGTTATCCATCTCAGCTATCAGACTTGTATTTGAACTATCAACTTTTTGCATAAATTATTCCTTTTAGCCAGCAGTTATATATCGTATAATGAAAATATTGCCAGCGGTATTTACAAAGGCAACAATTGTTTTGAGAATAGGCCCAAGAGAAGAAAGGCCTCTCTAAAACTTTAGATTCTGGCTGAGTGATCGATTCACGGATTTCCCTTATAATTCCTATCCGGCAATGCTAGCGTGATTTCTTCTTGATGGCGCGAAGCTTTTCTTGCACATCGCGCAGGTATTGATCTTCGACGCGGTCGATGTAGAGAACGCCGTTGACGTGGTCATTCTCATGAAGAATGACGCGGGCATTTATACCTTCGAATTCTTCGACCACATGGCTGCCGTCAATGCGGGTGGATTCGACTTTGATTTTGAAGGGTCGCTCGACAGGAAGGCGGATTTTAGGTAGGGAAAGGCACCCCTCTTCTTCAATCCAGGTCTCGTCGGAGCGGGCAAGTATTTTGGAGTTGATATAGACGATCGGTTCAGAAACCTTCCATTTGCCATCGGGCTGATCGATATAGCGCCTTAAGACAAAGAGTTTGACAGCATGTCCGACTTGCTGAGCTGCAAGCCCTATTCCATCATTTTGGTCCATAGTTTCGATCATGTCACGGGCTAACTGGCGGATTTCATCCGTGATCTCTTTGATGGGCTCCCCTTTTTTGCGAAGAATAGGGTCGCCGTAGATGCGAACCTCCAGCTTCACTGCTGGACCTCTTCAATGGAAGGAGGGATCGTTTCAATCCGGTTCTCCCCAATGGATGCAGACCATATCGATAGAAGCACGCACGCCACCATAAACACCACGACAAGCCACCCAGTGAACTTCTTAAGCACAGCAGCCGTCGATGTCCCGAAAAGCGACTCTCCCGGATCTCCCCCAAACGAGGCGCCCAGTCCCAAGCTCTTACTCTCTTGGATCAAAATCACCAAGCAGAGAATTCCGCAGAGCAGCATGAATAAAAAGATCGCTAAGTAAAATAAAAATGTCATTGGGCCCCAGCCTATAAAATTTAAATGTATCCATAAGGATGCACCATTGACAAGAGAGCCGTCAACCTTTTTTCTAAGGGTAGTCTTAAATAATTCATTTTGGTGTTAGAAAGATTTTGAACACCTATTATTATTGCTAAAAAGAGCCCATCCGGTATAACTTTTTAGAATTTAATTGAGATAAAATACTAATGAGTCAAATTACTCCTACACCGGCTATAGACTTTGGGCAGAGAACTCCAAGAATAGAAGCGCTTCAAACCAATGTAGACCAGTGGTCTTCTCAGTCCCAATATCTGAAATTTGCCGCCGGATTTACTGCTTGTGCGGCATTGACTACCATTCGATTGACTGCGACGCCTGTTCGCGTCACATTAGGTGTTGGATTCATCGCTTCAACCCTATTTTCTTTCCTGGCGAGTAAAAAGCATGACTCCTACGAGGCGGAATTAAACCGTCTTGTACAATTAAGACAGCAAATAAAAAAATTGCATGAGATGAATCCGCAAATTCAAAAAACCCATGAAGCGCAAAAAAAAGTTTTCCAAGGAATATTAAAACAGCTTTTCGAAGCCGTGGACAAAGAAGCTTGCACTCGGGGGGAGGCCCTCGCATTTATCAACGCTCATGTTCAAAATGCCATCCTCAATAAACCGCGAAACTACCTCAACTATTTGATTGGTTTTGCCGAACTAAATCAAGAAAAACTTCCCATGCTTGAGTCTACTAAGAAAGTTATTCACGAAGCGCTCCGAGAAAAATGGAGAGCTCTTGTCAAAACTGATGTTGTCCTTGACTGGGGAAGAAAAGGTGCCTGGATAAAGGCTTTATATACTCAGGGAAGGGATTATAAAGAGGCGTTGGGGTTTGATGGAGATGAATTCGAGAAGATTTGCAACGACTATTGTTCTCGACTCTTTAACCGTCGTATAAACAGTGGGGAGCCGCTCTATTGCCTTGGCGAGGATCATAAATTGTGCATCTATGGGGCTGAAATCTTGCAGTATGTCCCTGAAGAAGGAGAGATCCGCACATGGGTAATAGGACAGATTGTTAAATATATGGACGCTCAAGCCCAGAATTCTTCTATCAAAAACTTTGCCAACATCCCTAGTGTTCGAGGGAATTTATTAAAAGACTGTACGTTAACGGTATTTGCCCAGTTTCTGTCCGGCGAACGCTCCTATGTAAAGTTAAGAGAGATTGTGGGGGATTTTAAAGAAGCCTTAGAGGCTGCTAAAGCACACATGGCAGCAGAAGAATTTTCACAGCTAGAAGAAAAGCTCATTGCCGGCGTTGTGATAGAACGGTTTAAAAGAGAGCTCGGCTTTTCAAGTGACACCATCGACATCTCTAAAGATCATGAATATTTAGGCGCTAGCGATTCGGGCAAGGCGCAAACAGTACTCCAACCTTTAGCCATCCAGCATCAACGTGCCCATGTGAACTTCCTCATAACCTACATCGATCAGAAAGAAGTCAGCTATAACTCCCCTTCCCGCTTTGTGAACGATCCTATGGATGCAGACAGCGTTTACAAAATTTGCAAAGTTGAGTTCGAAGATTTTGTCTCGTCTCATAAAATAAGACCAGACTTCGGCTCGATGCCTTTTGATACCGCACCAGAGAAGTTTGAGCGTTCAGAAAGCTATCTTCCGGAAAAGCTCAAAACCGAGCTGAGGGCTGCTCGCGATACCATTAAAGAACTCGATCAAACTAGTCGCGAGGCAAGCAAGGTGGTTTATGAAAAGCTTGGAGAACAACTTGAGAGCGTGACAATTAGTGCAGATCTGCAAGGAGCCATAGATGTTTATAATACCGAACTCACCTTCTCCATGGAGTGGCCTAATCGTCTTAGAGAATTTGCATCACAACGGGAAGAAATCGCGTCTCAAATCAAGACGCTGAAAAACAGAAATAGACTTTTAGGGATTGAAGTTGCAGGACGTGCTCTCAAGTTCGATGAAGGAAATAGTGCATTGAAAGGCAAGCATAAGACTGAGCTAAATAGCAACAAAACAGAAATTGAGAAATTGGAGACGAAGGATGCTGCGATTCTAGCTGCAATCGAGGCAGGAGAAAAACGTCTTAAAGATAAAACACTCCAAGCGGCATATGATCCGTTGAAGAAACTGATTGAGGAGCATAATAAACCTCTCCATGAAAAATATGCTAAAGCAGAAAATGACGATAAACAAATAGCTGCCGATACGGCAGCAAAGACTAAAGAACTCATCGCTGCATACACAAAAGCGCTAGAAGATACTTTGAACACTCATTCTTATTGCTAAAAAGGGCCCGTTCGGTATAAAATTTTAGAATTTAATAGAGGAAACACCAATGACTGCAGCTATAAACCTTAATCAGAAAACTCCAAGAATGGTAGCACTTCAAACAGAAATTAATGGATGTACTTCTCAACACCATCGAGCTCTGAATTCTGCCGCTTTTTTTGGTGTTTGTGCGGTATTGACTGCCATTCGATTTACTGCAACGCCTGTTCGCATCACCTTCGGGGTTGTTTCTATCGCGGGTTTCATCGCATCCGGCATCTTTTCTGACCAGGCGAATAAAAAGCGTGGGGTCTGTCAGAGGGAATTAGATCGTCTTTCACTTTTGAGAAAGGCTGTTGAATTTGCGTCAAAGGCTCCACAAGATAAAAATGAAATAGTAAGTTCAGTCACTTTCCGAACAAATTTAAAACGACTTTTAGAGGCTATGGCCGCACAAGCGTGCACTCAGAACGAAGCCCATGCAATTATCCGCGATCAGGTTAATAAAGCTACGCTGAATGTTGCGTGGGAGTAT
>JBGPMV010000076.1:0-7796 GCA_041487155.1 Rhabdochlamydiaceae bacterium | reverse complement strand
TATTAGCGTTAGTTATAAGGACATAGAGGGAAATACTCCTCACGCTGATACGGGTAGAAAGATAAAGCTACCGGACTATCAATCTGTCTTAGATAAAATTGAAAAAGAACTTGGCAGAAACTTGGAATCTAGGCCCCTTTTTACCCATATGACCCGCCTGCCGGAATAAGATGAAAGTACTTTAACTGTCGAGCAAATTTTCGAATAATCTCTGGGCATCTTGAGAGAGAGTTAAGATCTCCACGATTTTTTCATGAGCAGGAGAAGTTTCATCTCTGAGAGCAACTTTCAAATCTACACCCACTATTGCCTTTCGAACAAAGGATGCCTGCCATAAACGGATCTCCTTATCTACAAGCTTTCTCGTTGCTTCTAAAAAGTTTTTTTCTTGAGGAAATTGTGCCTGCATTTCAGAAAGGAAGGTGGAATAAGCCGGATGTTTTTCTACAACGGGGATCAATAGTTTTTTATATAGAGCAAAAAATATCTGAACCTTTTGTTCTGCTGGGTAAGCATCTAATTGATCTTGGTTGTCTAAAACGACCTGTTTATAAAGACCTGCTACTTTCTCTAAGTTCTTGCCTGTGTGGATTTTTATAAACAACTGATCCACAATTTCAACTACTTTTTTTGACTCAAGTAAACAATCTAGAATATCCGCAACCGTCACAGTGCGCTTGGGAGGGATTTCTGCTTTGGGTTTGACCTCCTCTCTTAAAGTTTTACAAGGAAGGCCCCGGTCAACTTCAAGATGTGGGTTTACGAAAGAGTGGAAACCATTCCCTAATTTTATTCCTTCAGTAGCCATGACGTTCTCCTTGTTTAAAGAACGAATTTTAACATAAAAAGGATTTATTTTCTATAAAAGGATTTGTTGTATAGAAATTACTTTATTTCAAGCGGTTTATTGCGCAAGTGTTTAAGGAGTATTTGGATCAAAGGTTCTAAAATCCTCCATTGTGTCTCATTTAGCTCGGTAAAACTGCTCATAATCTATCAAACTAAAATTTTATTGTTAAGGGATACATTCATACAAGGATCGCTGCGTTAAGCAAGTAAATCTTGTTAATAGCTCATATGATCGAGTTTAATTTTTCCTTTAAAGACTCTATAGATGTAGGGAAAGTAAAAGAAGGAGAGCGGGGCGCCCGTAAAGGAGACGCCGACGAGGATCCAGAGCGCCAGCTCGGACACCGAGCTGTTCATGAGCGTAAGCGAGCCTAACGGATCAATGGTAGACCGGGCGATGTAAGGAAACGTTCCGAGCAAGAAAAGACTCAGGAGCAAGAAAATCGAGATGCAGGAAAATAAGAACGCCTTTCCATCTTCTTTTTTTCGAATGAAGACGGGGATGGCAACAACCGCTGCAAAGCTCATGATCGGCACAATGATCATCCAAGGAAAACGAAAGAAGGGCCTGAGCATCTGAGGCTCTAAAGAAAATGTCATTGCCGAAGCGACAATCCACATCGCTAAAAAGAAGACAACCGCGCTATGGCTCCATCTGCGGATCTTATCATGAAAAGCTCCCTCTGTTTTCATCAGCACAAAAAGAGATCCGTGCATCATAAAACACGAAATGCCCAGAAGGCCGATCATCACCGTATACGGATGAATCAACGCTAAAAACCCTCCTTCTAAGACGCCATCTTTATCCAGCGGCATGCCATGAATCAGGTTTCCCAGAAGAAGGCCCACGATCAAGGCCAGAATGAGACTCGCGCTAAAAAAGCAGATATCCCAAAACGATCTCCAGCGGGTACTCTGATGTTTACTCCGAAACTCAATGGCAGCAGCCCGCAGCATAAATCCAAAGAGCATCAGCATAAAAGGAGTGTAGAGGTTCGGGGCAAGAATCGAAAACGCCTTTGGAAACGCCGCAAAAAGAACGCCTCCTCCAATCACAATCCACGTGGAGTTTCCATCCCAGACAGGACCGATGGCATTTAGCATGATCCTTCGTTCAAGATCCGTCCGTGTAAAAAGATGGAGGCAGCCGACTCCTAAGTCAAACCCATCCAGCGTTGCATACGCAACGATCGCGACCATAAAAACGATGTACATCAGATGTTGAGCAATCAAGAGGCTATCCATTGCCTTCTCCTTGGTACACATCTCGATAGGGGAGCTCTTCTTGACCGGCATCAGGACCGCTTTTAATTTTCTTATCAAGCAGCAATATAAAAAGACCAAAGAACAGTAGATACATCACGATGAACATGATCAGCGATCCCAGCACTTGACCCGAAGATATAATAGGGGAGTAGGCATCCTTTGTTTTGAGTAGCTTATAAACGACATAAGGCTGTCTTCCCATGCAGGAGCTATACCATCCTGCGATGTTGGCAATTTGCGGAAAAATAACCGTCAGCGTTAAATATTTTAAAAAAATCGGCTTCATCGTCCATTTTTTCTTCCACCAGTAATATCCGCCGATTCCCGCTGCCGCCGCCATCGCGACCCACATAATAATCATCAGGTGATACAGCTGAAACACAACAGAAACACGAGGCCACTGATCAGGCGGAAACTGATCCAGCCCTCTCACGGGGACACTAGCATCGCGATACGTCATTAGACTCAGCAAGCCGGGGACGGCAAGGCCGCGCACGGTTTGCTTTTCTGAATCGACCCAGCCAAGGACATAGGCCGGCGTATGGGACTCCGTCTTATAAACCCCTTCAAACGCCGCGAACTTTTCAGGATTATACTCCGCGACTTTTCGGGCTAAATGATCTGCAGACACCAGCTGCAAGACAGTTGTTATCATCGTGATTAAAAGACCGACTTTCATACTCAGGATCGCAAAATCTTTATGCCGTTTTTTCAAAAGGTAGTAAGCCGCGACACTCACAATCAAAAAACCGCCCGACATCCAAGCGCCCAAGATAACATGGGTGATATGGCTCATGTTAGAAGGATTAAAAAAAACCTCCGACCACTTGGAGACTTGAGCCACTTCTGTTCCATCCGGCAGCGTTGTCAGTTTATAACCTGCAGGCGTCTGCATCCACGAGTTAAAGCTCACAATCCACACCGCGCTGAAGTGCGCGCCCAGCGATACCAAAATCGTCGACATAAAATGGATTTTCGGGCTGACCTTGTCCCACCCAAAGAGAAGCACGCCGAGAAAGCCGGCTTCGATAAGGAAAGCAAACATCCCTTCCGCACCAATAATACTGCCGGAGACATCACTGACAAACCTCGAATAGCGGGCCCAGTTGGTTCCCAAGGAAAACATCATTGGAATGCCGGTAGCAACACCTAAAGCAAACGTCATTGCAAAAACTTTCAGCCAAAATTTTACAAGCTTTTCCCACAGAGGATTTTTAGTTTTTAAGAACATCCCTTCCATCATGATGAGCGCAAGCGAAAGGCCGATGCTCAGCGGGGGATAGATATAGTGAAATGTAATGGTGAATGCAAACTGAATGCGGGATAAGATTTCTACGTCCATATATGTACTTGAATTTCCCAAATTTTCTGCTTGACATTTCCCGACTCCATGAAGCGCCTGCTGCGTTGCCCTGCTTCGCCAACCCGCAAGGGGTTGTCTGCATCGGGTTCCCTTCGGCGCCTTGCATCCGCTTTCCTGGAGCGGGTCTGCCAAGCGGAAAATTGGGAAACTCAAGTATACGGACTATACTAAAGTTTTTTGTTCAATTCCGCAAGCTTTAGGTATTTGTAGTAGGTCGTTTGCGCGTTGTACAACGAAAGGATGAACCCTTCTCGTCCGCCAAAAATGCCCCGTTTGAAGAAGTAGTTTTTACAAAACGCCAGAGAGCTATGCACGAGAGCGTGGGCCAGAGAAGATCTCTTTTTCCCTTGATGCTGTTTTGCAAAATAAGAAGAATATAGCTGCATCTTTTCTAAAAAGTCGGAAGTCGTTCGATACGGGACGTGTCTAATTGTATGGTGCAAAGGGATGGTGCGGAGATTTTGTGTCAGAATTTTTTCATGCACCGCATCGGTGGAGAACCGGGTTGTCTGCTTGTTATATAGACGAACGACCCAATCGGGATGCCACCCTGCGCAAAACGTAATTTTTTTGCCGTTCAAATAGTTATCTCTTAAAATCGCATAGACGCACTGAGGATCCAGCCTCAAAGCATGGATCTCTTGGACAAGTTCAGGGGAGAGGGTTTCATCGCTATCAATCGATAAAATCCAATCATGCGAGCTCAGCATAGACGCTTCGTTATGTGCAGCCCCAAACCCTTTCATAGAACCATGGTGGATCTTGACATTCGGAAAGAGCGATGCAATCTCAAGGGTTTCATCCATCGATCCGGTATCGTACACGACCACCTCGGGAAACGAGGTAAGAGTCTTTAGCGTCTCCAAAAGAGTGCCGCCTGAATTTTTTGTTAACACATGGACTGAGATAGACATGCCATAAGTTTATAGAATCTGTAAATTAATGATACAGTTATTTGTTGAAGTATGTTAGCTTCAAACGTTAATGGACAAAATTCAAAAATCAATTATTTTCTTAACGCCCGCAAGACGTGTAAGAATTGCTTCAAACCCTCACCCCATAGTATAATCTGCCCATGTCATGGAATGGAATTAAAGATCAGCTAACAAAAATCATGGGTGGAAGGCCCCTGTTCATTTTTTGTGCCATGATTTGTGGATTTTGCATCATGGGAGATTACGGCATCGTCCGTCCTGTCAGCCATAGCATTTTTCTTTCGACCTATGGAAGCCACGCGTTTCCCTACGTCTGGCTCTCCATCGTTCCATTCAATTTTTTACTGATCGAGCTCTACAACAGGTTTCTGCCCAAGATCGGCATCCATAAGATGTTCTTTTCGATATTAGCCCTTATTTTCACCTTTAATACCTGCGCCGCTCTTTTCATGACGAAAATTCCCAGCTTTGCTTTTATCTTCTACATCTGGAAAGAAATCTACGTGATGCTCCTCTTTCAGCAGCTTTGGTCCGTCATCCACTCCACCGTTAAAATGGGCGAGGCAAAGTATCTCTATGGAATCATCTTTGCCTGCGGCGGACTCGGAGGCATCTTAGGAAACGCTTTCCCCGGATACTTTGCCGTCAAGATGGGCTCGGCTAACTTGCTCTTAGGAAGCCTTCCGCTTCTCTGTATTCTAGGATTTGCTTTTTACTTTCTCATGAAAAACAGCCTTGTCAGCAAAGAGACCCCCCCTGAATCCCGCATCACCAATTTCTGGCAAGGCGTCACCGCCATCCGCAACTCCAAATACCTAACCTTCATTTTAACCATCGTCGTCGTCATGCAGGTGACAACAACGCTCATCTACTACCAATTTAATGCCTCCTTAGAACACTCGATTTTAGTCCAAGACATGCGAACCGAATACTGCGGTAAAATCTTTGGCATCGCCAACCTCTTCAGCTTAGCGCTCCAACTCTTCGGCTCGTTCCTCTTCATCCACTTTTTAGGCCTGCGCCGCAGCCACATCGTCATGCCGCTTCTCCTTGCCTTCAACGCCATCGGCTCTATTTTCTTCCCTACGTTTGCAATGATCTCCGCCGCTTTTGTCACCATTAAAGCCTTTGACTTTTCCCTATTTGGCGTTCTCAAAGAGATGCTCTACATCCCCCTTAAACAAGATGAAAAGTTCCAAGCAAAGGCCATCATCGATGTCTTTGCCTACCGAAGCTCTAAAGCCGTTGCCTCCTGCCTCATCCTCGTAATCCAATTCATCGGCTTTTCTGAAATGATCAAAACCCTTTCCTGGGGCAGCCTTGTCCTCCTCCTCGCCTGGGCGCTGATCGTCTATAAAATGTTCAAGCTCAAAGCAGAACCGGCTCCCGAACCCGAGCGTCCTGCTGCCGACTAAAAAAAATTATTGTACTAAATTCCAACATTAAGTATTTCTGGGTTAAAGCAACCTAAGGATCCTTATGAACTACCTTGATTTTGTCAAAAAGTACACCGTTCTTCCGGCTCTCTTCATCTCCGGATTTCTAGAAGCCAATCACCTAGGCCTCATTGGAGGTGAGAGCGGGGCTACCACCACCGGGCCTGCTTACGCAGCTCTTATATCTCATGACGGAGTCGCTACACCATTAGCCCTGCCTGCAATCTCTCTTAGTAGCTCCATCTTTATCACACAAACCAACAAGTCCACTAAAGGCCTCCTTGGTGGTAGAGATTTCAACACTTTAGCTGCGTATGCCGCTACTGTCTCTTTTACAGGAACCGTATCCTCTTTAACGGGTCTCCCAAGTGCCGGCAGGATCGACGGCGTAGCACTTAATAGCTCAGGTCATGGTCTCATTGGAGGTCAGGCGGACGCGGGACCTAATGGTTTCGCTGCCCTTGTATCCCCTGCAGAAGTCGTGACCCCTATAAACCTCCTCCAAGCAGGTACCGGTAACATCGCTAGCGTAGCACTGAACAATTCTCGTCTAGGTCTCGTTGGAGGGGCAGATTCTGGCACTGCATATGCGGCAACTGTATCATCTGGAGGAACAGTGACTGTTTTAGCCACACCCCCGGGTCCACCCGGCAACATCGGTAGCGTAGCACTGAGCAACTCTGGTCAAGGCCTCATTGGGGGTCAAAAGCCTCCTGGCGACGCATATGCGGCAACTGTATCATCTGGAGGAGTCGTGAGTGCTTTAACAGGATTGGCCCTCCCAAGTCCAGGCGCCATCAACGGCGTTGCGATTAATGACTTCTCCCAAGGCCTTATCGGTGGTCAGGATTTCAACTTCCCATTTCCTGTTTTCGCCGCTCGTGTATCTTCAGCAGGAGTTGCGAGCGCATTAACAGGAACCCCACTTCCAAGTAGCGGTTTCATCAACAGCGTTGCGATCAACAACTCCGCTGAAGGCCTCATCGGTGGTGTCAATGGCACCGCTGCTTATGCAGCTTTTGTGTCTCCCTCAGGATTCGTGACTCCTTTATCCCTTGGAATACCATCTGGGGAGATCAAGGGTGTTGCAATCAATGAGTTTAGCCAAGGCATCATCGGAGGAAAAAATGGAACCGCTGCCTATGCAGCTCTTGTGCTCCCAACAGGACAGGTCATTAATATAGATTTAGGGTTCTCAACAGGAATTATCAATAGCGTTTCACTTCTCGTTGCATTGATTCCGATTTCTTCTATTAACAACGGTACTCTCACCGGAAACAACCTCATCTTCGCTAACTACATCAATACATTCGCTCCCGATCGAGTCGTTTAATTTATTCCTTCTCTTCTTGATGGAACCCTTAATCAGGCCCTCGAAAGCGCCGCTCCCACAAGGAACGCGTTTTCTCTTTTTGCTGCTGATAACAACGTGTTCTACCTCGATACGCTTCTCTCCAACCACAATTGCAATGCAAGGAATGCCAGAAGAGAAGTGCGCCACCATGCTACGCCTAAAAAGCGTAAAAAAACCGCTCAGGCAGAGTCCACAGCTCTCATTCCATCCGAAGAGCTTTTAACCGAAGCGGCCTCTACTCTTGACATCCCCACTGATGAGCTCTTAGCCTGGGGCTTTTCGAAAGCTAAAAAAAGACCTCCACCTAAAGAGCGCCGATTTGAGATCTGGACGGAAGCCTTCGGAGCGATCGCCTATCAGAAAAAGCAAAGTCAAACCCCCGCGTTTAATCCCACAACAGGCGGCGCTATCTTTGCCTTTGATGGAAAAGTGAACAACCACGCCCGTTTAGGGACCGGCGCGGCCTACACCTACACGTACCTCCATGAAAAAAAAGATGCAGGCCACAGCCGCATCCAGCAAGAGTATCTCTTTCTCTACAGCACGTGGGATAATACACACTGGTACTTCGATACCGCGCTTATTGGAGGACT
>JBGPMV010000075.1:0-7858 GCA_041487155.1 Rhabdochlamydiaceae bacterium | reverse complement strand
GAGGCGCCGCCCTCCCGCGGAGTTTTTGCCGAAATGACTGCCTTCATTGAATGGTTTAATTCTAGCGATGGTTCCGAATCGATTTTATGCCGCGCTGCAGTTGCCCATCTTTATTTTGAGAGCATCCATCCTTTTGAAGATGGAAATGGAAGAATAGGCCGCGTTTTGGTAGAAAAAATCCTTTCACAAGGCGTCGGCCATCCGACATTGATCGCTGTCTCCAAAACTTTAGAAAACAACAAGAAGAAATATTACTCCGCTCTTGAAAAATGTAATCGAACCCTCGATGTGCATATCTGGGTCGATTTTTTTAGCTCTATGGTCTTGGAAGCGCAAAAAGAGTCGATCACGCTCCTCTACTTTCTAATCCAAAAATCCAAAATATTAAATGCCTATTCAGACCAAATTAATCCTCGACAATTGAAAGTTTTATTACGGATGTTCGCTGAGGGGCCCAAAGGCTTTGATGGGGGCCTCAGCGCCGAAAATTACATTGCGATCACAAAGGCGACAAGACCGACGGCAACCCGCGATTTAACAGATCTTGTAGAAAAAGGTGTATTCGTAAAAACCGGAGAGTTACGCTATACACGCTACTGGCTAAACCTACCGCAAAAAAAATGAGTGTCTACTTGCGCTTAAAGCGTCAAAGATCATATCTTTAAAAGTTATGGAGAAAGCAAAGCGCATTTTTGATATTATCTTTAGTTTCTTCGCTTTATTATTTTTTTTACCCTTTGGGATAGTGATCGCCCTGCTCATTAAACTGTCCTCCCGTGGGCCTGTTTTCTATAAGTGCAGCCGCGTAGGAATGAATGGAGCGAAAATTGAGTGCTGGAAGTTTAGGACCATGTGCATCGATGCGGAAAAAAGGCTTCAAAAACTTTTGGCAGAAAACCCTAAGCTCAAAGAAGAGTGGGATGCCTATTATAAACTTAAAGACGATCCACGGATCAACGGAGTAGGAAAATTTTTAAGGAAAACCTCTTTAGATGAGCTGCCGCAATTTTGGAATGTTTTAAAAGGCGACTTAAGCGTTGTCGGACCGCGCCCTGTTACAGAAGAGGAAGTGCAAAAATATTTCCGGGAGAAAGCAAAAAAGATTCTCTCCGTCAGACCCGGCCTAACAGGCATCTGGCAGACATCGGGCCGCAACCTGCTCACGTTTGATGAGCGGATTCAGCTGGAAGAAGAGTATATCGACCGGCACTCTTTTATTTTAGATTTAAAAATCATTTGTAAAACGATTCCTCATTTCTTCTTTGCTAAAGGTGCCTTCTGATGAACGTGTTAGTGGTGGGTGGAGCAGGTTACATCGGAAGCCATACCTGCAAAGCGCTCTCTCAAAAAGGATACACCCCCATCGTTTATGATAATTTACAAAATGGGCACAAATGGGCAGCAAAATTTGGTCCCCTCGTGGTCGGCGACCTGCATGACGGGCCGTTCTTAGATCAAACCTTTAAAACCTATAAACCAGTTGCAGTCCTCCATTTTGCCTCATCGATCGATTGCAGAGCCTCGATGAATCAACCTGCTCTCTACTACCGCAATAATGTCGCAGGATCGCTTAACCTCCTAGATGCCATGCAAAAAAATGGGGTATTAAAACTCGTCTTTTCAAGCACCGCTGCCGTCTACGGCTTCCCTGAATCGGAAACGATTGCCGAATCCCATCCTTGTAAACCCGTCAACGTCTATGGAAACACCAAGTGGATGGTTGAACAGATGATCCACGACTTTGAAAAAGCCCATGGCTTTAGCGCCGTGATCGTCAGATATTTTAATGCAGCAGGAGCCGATCCAGATGGAGAGCTGGGAGAAGCTCATAATCCGGAAACCCATTTAATCCCGCTCGCCATTCAAACAGCGCTTGAAAAACAAGCCCACTTAAATGTCTTTGGAGACGGCAGCGCCATCCGAGACTACATCCATGTTTCTGATCTTGCAGCCGCTCACGTCAAAGCTTTAGAATGGCTCCTCAGCGATAAAGGACCCATGACCTTTAATTTAGGAACCGGCACAGGGTATTCTCTCAATGACGTCCTAGAGATGGTTGAAAAAGTTGCACAAAGGCCCATTAAACGACTCATGCAGCCTAAAAACCCCCATGAACCGCATCAATTGGTCGCCGACTCATTGCAAGCTCAAGAGGCGCTGGACTGGACGCCTTTGTTAAGCGACCTTGAAACGATTGTTTCAACAGCGTATCGTTGGCATGAAAGGCAAGGTCCATGAGGTCAGTCCCTCTTCTCTTTTTCTTTGGATTAGCTCTAATACCTGCACTCTTTGGCTCCCTTGTATTTCCCTTTTTTCCTTTAAATGCTTTTGCCCCTTTTCTTGCGATTGTTTTTTATGTTGCACCTTTTTCAAAAGCGCTTTGGATCAGCTGCGGCATCGGCCTTGTTTTAGATCTTCTTTCTTCCGAGTTTCATTTCGGCATCCACGCGTTAACATGGATCGCAACAACTGCGCTCCTCTTTCATCAAAAAAGACACTTCTTTGAAGAAAAGCCGGTGGCCTTTTCGATGTTTACAGCCGTAATCTCATCGGTCTCTACACTCCTCGTGCTGATCTTTATTCCGCTGTTTGACCGCGGCATTGCCTTCTCACCGCTATCGCTCCTGACGGACGCGGTTATTCTTCCAATTTTAGACGGTTTTTATGGTTTTTTGTGGTTTACATGTCCGATGAGATTGTATATTTACATAAAGAAAATGGGATGGAAAGCCATCTTCAAAAAACCCGAGACTAATGAGCAATAATTCAGAACTTCTCACCGTCGCAATAGGAGCCGCACTTGACGCGGGCGCTCTTCTAAGGCAAGGATTTGGCACTTCTTTTGAAATCTCATTCAAAGAAGGAGATCATAATCTTGTCACCACGTACGACCGGCTCTCAGAACAAGCGATTTCCGAGGCAATTTCTAAACGATTTCCCTCGCATGGCTTTTTAGGAGAAGAAGCCGGCTATGATAAATCGGGAACCACTCTTTGGATCGTAGATCCGTTAGACGGCACCGTCAATTTTGCCCATAATATCCCTGTCTTCAGCGTCAGCATTGCAGCAGTGATTGAAAATAGCGTCGTCGTGGGCGTTGTCTACCAACCTATCACCCAAGAACTTTTCTGGGCCGAGCGCGGCAAAGGCGCTTTTCTCAATGGCAAGCCGCTTAAAGTCTCGTCTCAAAAAAACCTCGATAAAGCCTATTTAGCAACGGGGTTCCCTTACAACGTCCGTGAAAACCCGCTCCATTGCATCGAGACCTTTGATAAACTTACCCGCAGAGGAATCCCCATCCGCCGCTTCGGATCTGCCGCGATTGATTTATCGTATGTTGCAGCCGGCCGGTTTGATGCCTACTGGGAAGTCTCCTTGCAGCCGTGGGATATTGCAGCCGGCCTTTTAATTGTTGAAGAAGCAGGCGGACGCGTCTCGCGCTACGACGGCACTCCTTGCAACCCTCTTGAACAAGGAACCGCTCTAGCATCGAATAAACACCTTCACCCTCAGCTCTTGGAGGTCCTGTCATGAAACAACTCGAAGGAAGATCGGTCGCAGGACATATCATGAAAGAGCTCGGTAAGCAAGTCGGCACGCTGACTCGCCCTCCGGGGCTTTCCTTCATTTTGATCGGAGAGCATGCCGCTTCTCATGCCTATGTCCGGATGAAGAAAAAACGGTGCGCAGAAATCGGCATTATCTCAAACGTGCATGAGCTTCCAAGCACCACTTCCGAAAACCATCTTTTGAGCCTCATCCACAGCTTAAATCAAGACCCCCATGTCGATGGCATCTTAATCCAGCAGCCGCTGCCGCCCCATCTTAACACTGCTAAAGTTGTCGAAGCTGTCGATCCTTCAAAAGATGTTGATGGATTTCATCCGCTGAATTTAGGCAAGCTATTAGCAGGAGATCCGACGGGGTTTATTCCTTGCACCCCTTTAGGGATTCAGAAGCTGCTCCAGCACTACCAAATTCCAACAGAGGGAAAACATGTCGTGATTTTAGGAAGAAGCGCAATCGTCGGAAAACCGCTTGCCGCCCTTCTCGTTCAAAAAAATCCCCATGCCAATGCGACCGTCACCCTTGCCCACACCGGAACAAAGCACCTTGCCGAGCTTGCCCGCACAGCCGATATTTTAGTTGCCGCGATGGGAAAGCCCCTCTTTGTAAAAAAGACGATGGTCAAACCGAATGCCGTCGTCATCGATGTCGGCATTAACCGCCTCGGCCGCCAGATCGTCGGCGATGTCGACGCACAAGACATCGAAGGCATCCCCTCCTACCTCACACCGGTACCCGGCGGCGTAGGTCCCATGACCATTGCAATGCTTCTATCCAACACGCTACTTTCTGTAACGCGCAGGCTAAGTTCCTCAGCAAGTGCTTGAGTTTTCCAAATTTTAGGCTTGGGTCAAGACGATTTCATTGTTCTCAATGGGTCTCTACGACAATCAAGTATGCATACCAAATAAATGAACCTTCGTAAGAATCATATAATCATACATCCCTCGTCTTGTGGTGGGGGATTTGGAAGTTGGGGTCGGCTTTCCGGCACTCTCTGGGATGTAGAATTTTGTTTCTTGTTTAATTGCTCTTTGCAAAGATTAATGTTATTTCTAGCCTGAACTACTAAAGGATGATTTTCTTTAAAAACACTCTGCCTGATATCCAAGGCTTGTGTGTAATATTCCAGAGCTTGAGCATAGTTTCCCCGGTTGAAGTAACTAGTGCCCATGTTGTTTAAGCTTTGAGCCACATCGGGGTGGCTCGGGCCCAGCAATGTTTTGTAAAGCTCGAGTGCCTCCATCAAGTATTTGAGAGCCTCTTCATGCCGCCCTAAGTCTCCTAACGTGATTCCCACGTTGTCTAAGTTTGATGCCACATCGGTGTGGCTCGGGCCCAGCAACGTTTTCCGAAGCTCGAGCGCTTCCATCTTGTATTTGAAAGCCTCTTCATACCGCACTAAGGATCCTAATGCAACGCCCACGTTTTCTAAACTTGATGCTACATTGGGGTGGCTCGGGCCCAGCAACGTTTTATAAAGTTCGAGCGCATCCATCAAGTATTTGAGAGCCTCTTCATGCCGACCTAAGTCTCCTAACGTGAGACCCACGTTGTTTAAACTTCGAGCCACGAAGTCGTGGCTCGGGCCCAGTAACGTTTTCCAAAGCTTGAGCGCATCCATCAAGTATTTGAGAGCCTCTTCATGCCGACCTAAGTCTCCTAATGTGCCGCTCACGTTGAATAAGCATTGAGCCACATAGGGCTGGCTTGGGCCCAGTAACGTTTTTCGGAGCTCGAGCGCCTCCATCCCATATTTGAGGGCCTCTTCGTGCCGTCCTAATTCTCCTAACGTGAGGCTCACATTGCTTAAGCTATCCGCTACATCAGGGTGGCTCGGACCCAGCAACGTTTTTCGTAGCTCGAGCGCCTCCATCTCGTATTTGAGAGCCTCTTCATGCCGCCCTAAGTCTACTAACGTGATGCTCATATTACTTAAGCTTTCCGCCGTCAATACATGATCTCCTAACATTTTTTTACGAGTTTCAAGTACTTGAGTGTGATAAGTGAGTGCTTTAGAACAGTTTCCTGTGTTTCTTTCTTGCTCGCCAAGGCTTGTTAGAATTACGGCTTGATCGAGATTGTCAGGTAGACTATTTTGAAAAGCTAGAATGAGCAGTTCGGCATGACAAGCCCAGATGGCGGCGTCTTTATTGGTCTTTAACCAATTGGTTGTATTTTCAAAATCCCAGGATTTGCTTTGTTGGACAAGCAATGAGACCAGTTGCTGGAGTGTTTCTGGTGGAGCGAGACTTCTTAATACTTTTTGGAGCTCAACGTGGAGAGAAAATGACTCCCCATCTTCACTGGGGCGTAAAAGAGCATGATGTTCTAGGGCGTCGAGAATGGCGGCTTTGTCTTCATCTGAGTCTTTGAGCCAGCTTTCTAAGTAGAGAACAGGAATACGGTCTGGGTAAAGGTAGGCGCAACAAAAGAGCCATTGCCCGGCTTTTAGAGGAAGTTTAGCAAGAGTTATTTGGAGGATTGTTTCTAAAGTTGATACGCCATGGTATTTGTCATATTCCTTGAGATAGTTTTCGATGCTGATTCCTTCTTGACGGATAAAGGCAGCTACTTGTCCTAAGACGAGGGGATAGCAACCCACTCTATTCAAAAGTTTTTGGCATTCATCTGCAGGTCTTTTGGTAATATGGGTGAGGAGTTCTAGAGCTTCTTGGAGGTCCATTGGTAGAACTTCTAAAGGCTTGACTAAAGGGATATCAAGTTGAGTACGGGAGGTGATTAAAATGGACCCTCCTTGCGCCGGTAGAGGAAAAGGCTTTTCAACATTATCTAGGATTAAGAGCCAGGGTTTTTCAACACATTGTTCAAGTTGACGATGGACTCGGTTGATAAGATCTTGCACGCTCTCTTTCTCAATGAGTGGAACTTTGAGGCGCTGAGCGAGTTTTACATAACCGAGATATTGTTCTTCTTCAGTTCCGCAGGAAATTTGCCAAATGAAACTATAAGCCCCTAGATTTTCATTCGCAAAATAAGTTGCTAGTTCGCTTTTTCCTATACCTCCAGGACCATATAGAAGAACGGTCGCTTGCTCTGAGGGAGCAAGAAGAGACTTGAACTGATCGAGATATTTTTTTCTTCCAAAAAAGTGTGTATGAGCCATTTTAAAGAAGGAGGCCAGAACAGTTTTTATAAAGCCCACCGAGGCGATTTTATGACATTTTTCATAGCCTGTATCTTCGATGTCAGCTCTTCCAACATTGTAGGGCATGATAACTTTGTCTTGGGACCCTAGGCTTTTGAGAATATAATCCCTATGCCTACTGAGATGCATGCCGATGATTTTTTGAGTACTCAATTCAAAGATAAGAGATCCGGAGTTACCTACAAATGCACGGAGATCTGTTTCAAAAAAGTGGGCTTCAGTATTGTTTTTGACTTCTCCCTGCATGGTGATCTTGAGAGGAAGTCCTGAAGGGTATCCTAGCATGTAGAGTTGAGTGCCAAGGGTTATTGAAGATGAGAATGCGTTTAGAGGGGGCCTATTTTCGATTTTTCGGTTTAGTTTAAGGAGGGCCCAGTCATCATTCTCTCCGTATTTATAACGCCAGACAGCGTCGATTTGATAGACATCTTTGTGAGGAAATGTCGTTTGTGTTTGGTTTTGAGAAATCTGTTGATATCCGAAGACGACATACAGGCGTCCAATTTTCTTACTTATTTCTTCTGCTGTTAGCGGTCTCTGTCCATTAAACGTAATGTTATGCGCAGTTGTAAGAACGAGCTTGTCACTCACAACAAACGCGGTTCCCTCAGCGAGAGATAGCTCGTCTCCAAAGGGGCCATTATAGGTGATTCGTGGTGGTTCCCTGTCTGGATTTTCAGTCCTGTAGTCTTCTGTAAAATCTTGTATAAGCTTTTTAGCAAGAGTGGGAACTTGCGGGTGAAGGGAATAAAAGTCATTTTGACTCACCAAGTGGTGTTTGATAACAAGACAAGCCACACTGCGGGCCTGTTCTGTTATTTGAAAGCGCACCTTTTCATCTAAGGGGATTTCACACACGTTATAGCGACAGTCTAAATCTCTTTGGTAGTTTGCTTGGTACATCTGATTGGTCATCAAAAGCCTCCTTCTATTCGATCTTGGCAAGATTGTCTAGGTTTTGGGAATAAATTATAATAAAATTTTATGTTTTAGAAAAAAAAGTTTTGCTGGAGTATAAAAGGAATGTCTTTAGGCTGCTCCTCGATCATCGATGTCGACGCACAAGACATCGAAGGCATCCCCTCCTACCTCACCCCCGTCCCCGGAGGCGTAGGTCCCATG
>JBGPMV010000074.1:0-7867 GCA_041487155.1 Rhabdochlamydiaceae bacterium | reverse complement strand
GAGACGGCCAGGTCTATTTTATTCACAACCGCGTCGAATCGATTTTTCAAGTCTCCGATGAACTCAAAAAACTCCTTCCCCAAGCTAAAATCGTCACAGGCCACGGCCAGATGACAGGAGACGAGCTCGATTCGGTATTCTACGCTTTTAAAAATGGCGAGGCCGATGTGCTCGTTGCCACCACGATTGTTGAAAATGGAATCGATATTTCAAATGCAAACACGATCCTCATTGACCGTGCCGATCAATTTGGGCTCTCTGATCTCTACCAGCTCAGAGGCCGTGTTGGACGGTGGAACCGCCCCGCTTATGCCTATTTATTAGTCCCCAGGCTCAAAGAGCTCCCGGAAATCGCCCGCAAGCGGCTTTATGCTTTATTAGAAGCCCAAGGGTATGGCGGAGGCATGAAGATCGCCATGCGCGATTTAGAAATCCGCGGCGCCGGCGACATCTTAGGCGTGCAGCAATCGGGCCAGGTCTCCACCATTGGGTTTCATCTCTACTGCAAACTGCTTAAACGAGCCACCGAAGCTCTCAAGAAAAAACAAGAACCCTCCTTTTTTGAAACAAAAATGGAATTTCCCTACGATGCCCGCCTCCCCGAAGATTACATCCCCGAAACATCCCTTCGCCTTGAAATGTACCACCGCCTGGGCGACACGACAACCCCCGAAGAGGTCGATGCCATCTACCATGAGCTCAAAGACCGGTTTGGGCAGCCGCCCCCTCCCGTCCTGTGGCTCTACCACATGACCCGGCTCCGCACCGTGGCCGCCCTCAAACGGTATTCGCTTCTCAAATTCAACTCCCATACCTTCGAGACTGAGCAGCAAACACCCCGCGGTCCTGTCAAAAAAATCCATACCCTCAAACCGTTCAAGTCGCCTGCTGATTTGGAAGCTCTGGTTCTTTCCATTTTGTGAATAGAGTTTCCTTTAACTTGATAGAGCGAAGAAACTCTTCTACCGGAATACAAAGAATGTCTCTATACCATTCTAGGCGCGATCCACCATAAACCACAAAACACTCAGCTTCTGGATACTCTTCTTTAAACGCTTTTAACCCTTTCACATCGCTCGGCGATAGCTGCGCATTCCGTTTGACTTCTATCGCCCAAAATCCTTGAGGACCATAAATAATAAAATCGACTTCAAGACCTGTTCGTGTTCTCCAAAATGCCAATTGATGATTTTCAAGTTGTGACATCACCCAAGTTCTTAAGTGCTGAGCCACCAAACTCTCTAGCGCATGACCTTCAAATTCTGAATCTTGATCTAAGGGCCCCTTAGGTCTTAAGTGACGATAAACGCCTACATCAAAATAGTAAAATTTGGAATGCGCAACAACGGCCCTTTGCGCTCTTCTAGTAAAAATAGGCAACGTAAAAGACAAAAAAAGATCGTCCAGGATTTGAAGGTAATTATCTACCGTCTGACGCTTGATTAAAGATTCTCTGGCAATTTGACTGGAGTTAATAAGAGATGCCTGAGAAAAGCTGAGCACCTCCATGAAACGCGCAAAATCTCCCACCTGACGAACAAGCCCTTCTGCTTGAACTTCTTCTTTCAAATAAATGCCCACATAGGTTTTTAATTTTTCTAGGGGGCTTGTAGCCTCCCAGACGATGGGAACTAATCCGAATCTCAATGCTTTTTCTAAGGAAAAATCGTCTCCCAGTTCCGAGGCTAAAAATGGACCCATGTGTCTTAAGAGCGCTCTTCCTCCTAAAAGATTGCTGCCGCTACGCCTTAGCTTCCGTGCGCTGCTCCCTGTTAAGATAAAATGGATTCCACACCCTTCCTCAATAAGTGCATGCACAATGGACAGCAGCTCAGGCACTCGCTGGATCTCATCAATGCTACAATACGCCCCAGTCGTAAGACGGCGAATATCTTCTTTGAGCCTTTCTGGTTTAGCTGAATAAACCCGTTCCAACTCAGAATCAAGCAAATCAATCCTAAAACAATTTTGAAAAGAATGCTTGATCCATGTCGATTTTCCTGTACCTCTAGGTCCAAAAAGAAAAAAACTTTCTTCAGGCGCCTCTAACTCTCTAACGATGTACTTCATGTAAACTGCCACCTATTTTAGCATTTTGCTTATAAAAATGCCAACTCTGCTGGCACTTTGCAAGAAAATAATGTAAGCTGTTGATTATAATCATGTTATAACAAATTGCTCTAAAATAGCTCTTTTAGTCATAATAGCCCTCTTTAACCAGGGACTCTCATGGCACAAGTCAGCACAAACGAATTTAAAGCCGGAATCAAAGTTGAAATCGATGGTGAGCCTTACACCATGGTCGGTAATGAATTTGTCAAGCCCGGCAAAGGCCAGCCGTTTAACCGTGTGAAACTAAAACATCTCATGACAGGCCGTGTGGTCGAGCGCACGTTCAAGTCCGGCGAGCGGCTTGAAGTCGCTGACGTGGAAGAAAAGAAAATGCGCCTTCTCTACACCGACCAAGATAGTGCAACGTTCATGGATGACAATACCTTTGACCAAATTCAAGTGCCCCTCTCTTTGATTGGAGATAATAAACAGTGGCTCATGGAAGAGATCGTCTATTCGTTGATCTTCTATAAAGAACGAGTCATCGATGTGATTCCTCCGACATTTATGGAAATGACCATCACAGAAACAGCTCCGGGCCTTCGAGGAGACACCTCCGGACGGGTCCTGAAAGCCGCCTTGACGGATAGCGGCGCGAAAATTCAAGTGCCGATCTTTGTGGAAGAAGGCGACAAGGTAAAAGTTGACACCCGCACCTGTGAATACGTCTCTCGTGTCTAACACCATCTCACTCAAAGCCCTTAAGGCGCGAGCAGAAATGCTAGCGCGTGTGCGCGCTTTTTTCTTAGAGCGCAACGTCCTCGAAGTCGACACTCCCATTCTGAGTCCTACCGCTCCGGTTGCCACCCACATCGATGTCATGACCGTTCATTTTGCAAACGGTGAGCGCGGCTATCTTCACACCTCGACAGAGTATGCCATGAAACGGCTCCTCTCTGAGCACCCCATTGATATCTATCAACTCTGCCATGTCTTCCGCGAAGGGGAATTAAGCGATCGGCATAACCCTGAATTTACCATGATCGAATGGTACCGGATCGGCTTTTCCCTTCAAAAGCTCATCGATGAGACCCTAGCGCTCATTGGGCTCTTTTTAGGCCCTCAAAAACCCATCTTCTTTACCTATCGAGAACTCTTCTTAAAATACGGCGGGTTTGATCCATTCCAAATCACCGCCAAAGAGCTTCACCCCTCCTGGAGTCTTGACACCTCTTTAGATTATCACATGAGTTTTAAAATTCAGCCCCAGATGGAAGGTCTCATCGTCGTGCAAAAATTTCCCCCAACACAGGCTGCTCTAGCACAGCTGTGCCAAGAAGGACCTAACCTCGTCGCAGAAAGATATGAAATTTACTACAATGGCCTAGAACTCGCCAACGGGTTCCATGAACTGACCGATCCCATTGAACAGCGCCGCCGTTTTGAAAACGATATCCAAGAGCGTGCTGCGCTCGGCAAACCCTCTCTTCCCATCGACGAAGCTTTTCTGGCTGCTTTAGAAAAAGGACTCCCCGACTCCTCCGGCGTTGCCGTCGGATTCGACAGGCTCCTCCTGCTCCAGCAAAAAGCTGCCTCCCTTCAAGAAGTTGTCCCTTTTACCTGGTAGTAAATCTACATCCACTTCTGGACTACAGGATACCTGCGCCCTACGCGGAACGACTTCTTGCTCACGCGGAGGCCGGGAGCTGACTGACGCCGCTTAAATTCATTGCGATGAATACGCCGGATGAGATCATACACGACCGCCTTAGGAATGTGATGCACCTCGATGATTTCATTGGGCATCATCAGGTCTTCCACATATGATTGGAGCACGGAATCAACTATAGAATAGTCCGGCAATGTGTCGGTATCCCGTTGGTCGGGCCTTAGTTCTGCAGATGGCGGCTTCTCGATGATAGACTGGGGGATGATTTCTTTGTGCCGGTTCAGCCACCTGGCCAACATATAGACCTGGGTTTTTGTCACATCGGCAATCACCGACAGACCTCCGGCCATGTCTCCATAGAGTGTGCAATATCCGGTAGCGAGCTCGCTTTTATTTCCTGTGCTGAGCACCAGCGCTCCTAGTTTATTTGAAAGGGCCATGAGAGTCAGGCCGCGCAGACGCGATTGGATATTTTCTTCCGTTACATCTTCGGGCCTGCCCCCAAAATGGGGCTCTAGCTCTTTTAAACACTCATCAATCATCGACTGTATCGGTATCAAATCCCACTGAACGCCTAGAGTTTTTGCCAGCTTTTGCGCATCGGTCGTACTAGAAGGGGCATTATATTTTGAAGGAAGTCCGACGCAGAGCACGTTTTCTTTCCCCAGCGCCTCGACTGCAATGCAGGCAACCAGCGCAGAATCGATCCCGCCGGAGAGCCCCACAATCCCCCTAGTAAAACCCTGCTTATGAAAATAGTCGCGTGTTCCTAAAACAAGCGCCCGGTAAAGATCGCCGGTTGAATCGTACTCAAAAGGACAGGGGCATAGAGGTGCATCTAAATCAACCATCATCCAATCCTCTTCAAAACCCTTCCCTAATTGCCTCAGCTTCCCGTCTCCCCCTACCGCAAGACTATATCCATCAAAAATCAGCTGGTCATTCCCCCCGACTTGCGCACATAAAATGAGGGGTTTTTCTAAAGTTCGACAGGCAATTTGGCACACTTTGAGGCGGATGTCAGGCTTTTGAAAATGGTACGGCGATGCCGAGAGATTTAAAAGAAGATCGATGTTTTGCTTGGCAAGTTCAGCTACCGGATCGACACTGTATTTTGTAAAACCGACTTTGTCTGCATGCTCCCAAATATCTTCACAAATCAGCACGCCGATTTTTTTGCCCTTCCACTCCCATGTATGGATCTCGCTGGCAGGTTCAAAATACCGCCTCTCATCAAACACATCATACGTCGGAAGAAGCGACTTGTCTTGGAACCCGACGATTGCGCCGTCTTGTACAATCGCAGCGCTATTGAGCAGCGGTTTTTCACCCTTGGCCAAATTCCGCCTGACCAGTCCTATGACTACCATCAGCCCCTTGGTATGAGGAACGATTTTCTCTAAAACCTCCTCGCCCTCCAGCACAAAATTTTCATGAAGTAATAAGTCCTCCGGAGGATAGCCGCAAAGAGCAAGCTCTGAGAATAGAACAATATCGGCCCTCTCTTTTTTACCCCTCTCAATCGACTCTAAAATCTTCTTCAGATTGCCCTTATAATCGCCAATGGTCATATCAAGCTGGCACACAAGCACTTTCATTGTCTCCCCTCCCTAGGTGTGATCCACCGCCGATCTTTCACATCGCCCTCCGGCGTCCTTGCTTCAATGACAGCCCCTTTTTTTGTCAGATGGATAAACCAGCACGCATTGACAGATTGTGCCATTGCAAGATACCACAGTTCTTGCGGAGTATGAACATGCCTAGGAGGCACCCCCCATGATCCATCGCCATGGTAAACCACCCCGCTGGGATCGACCTTCCCCGCTTTGATAGGATAGGTCCGTTTCAGCGCATGGCTATGGTGCTCAAAAGCCCCCGAAATCTGAGCCTCTTCAAACAAAGGCACCCATGTTTTTCTCAAGAGTTCCGGAATTTCGCCTCTGTACTTATAAACCGACGGATACGCTCCCACGTGATAAATCGTAAAAAGATACGGTGCTGCCTCTTCTGTAAGAATCGACTTAAGCCATTCGGCTTGGCCCCCCTCAATCGGAGAGCTGTGCCCTGTATCGAGTAGCACCAAGCTCAAATACCCCCCAAAGTTCAGGTTGCGGTAGGCTTTTCCCTCCTCAGCAAATGGAAAGATCTCATAAAACAGATCAGGATACTTCCGTTTAGCCCCCATCCGATGGACATCGTGATTGCCGACTACCGGCACCATTGGGATCATCCGGCTATCCTTGCCCATCATCGATTTTTGCATCAACCGGAAAAACTCCTGCCACCTCTCCATCTCCGACTTGCGCCCCCGCCTCATCCGCTTAGCCCCCGTTGTATACGCCAAATCTCCCCCCATCACTACAAAATCAGGGTCGTCGTAGCTGATCGCATGGTTCATCCGATTTAGCAACTCTGTGCCCCAATAGTAGAAGATATCGCCTCCCACCACAAACCGCACCTCTCGCGACAGTTTTTGAGGAAGCGTTCTGAACTTAAACTCCCTCTGACATCCCTCAACCTTAAAGACATACGTCGAATCCTCTTTAAGCCCTTCTATTTGAGAGACATACACCGTCACCTCCGTCTCGGGCACAGGGTGCGACTTCGCCGCCACGGACATCCACTTGCCCTGCCCCACCGCATGATAGAGCACCCGGCTGGACTCCCCGCCCTGCCAAACCACCGTCATCGTCGTCGTCGGGTCGTCTACCCACGTCAGATAGAGAGCGTCGGGACCCTCCGCCCCCAGGCAAGCCCATCCCACAATAAAGATCAGAACAAATCTAACCAACTAACCCTCAGCCATTTACATATTACCTCAGCCTGATTATCCCAATTAAGTCATTCTTTATCAACAAGATTTTTTATAATTAACATATATTAAATACTTTATTTACTTTTATTAACATTTGTAATAAAATGATTATAAATAATTTAATAGGTTAATAATGGCAAGCACAATTAATTCATGTAGTTACGATCCGAATGGTGGGAAAAAATTTGACCGAATCGACCCCATCAAGCCTTTACAAACAGGCGGAAAGCTGGATATTTCAAGCGACGTCAAGGGACTTGTGGACTATTTCTACAAAGGAAATAGCAAGTACACCCTTACGCTTAGAAATAGCAAAATGGTCCTCGAGCTCTGGGATAATGATTCCGGAACACGAAAGCATAAGCATGCAAAAATTAAACTCGACGGTAATGGGCAATGGAATCGTACATATTGCTCCGACCCGACGGTAGCCGAGCCTTTAAACAACACAGACGAGATAACCGATCAACTTCACTCAACGCTTAGGAAAATTCAAGAAGCCTACACTCTGTCAAATCCGGGAGTAGGATCAGGCGCAGCCCCCGCTGCCGCAGTTGGAGCCATGCCCCATTGTGATCACCCGGCTCAATCCTTTGATCATCTTCATGACATGCTAAATCTTCGCTTGTCTGAGCTTTCCCGTAACCTTGAAGCACTTGCAAAACTTCCTTCTAGAATAGATCGGAGCCTGGATGCCCTTCAAAACCTTGGAAAAACAGCGGAAGAGCTTCAGAACACAATCGCATCCCTTCAAGCTGACATTCGCAGACTCAACGAACAAAATAATGACTTAAAAGGGCTACGCGAGCCTTTAGATAGCCTTGCTAAGGATGTCCCTGCTGAGCTTCTTGAAATAAGGAACAGTATCCAACAATTGGGAATCAATTTGGGAAGAATCCAAAGAGAATCTTCCAAAGGCGCGCAAGCCCTCGAACGCGCAGAAATGCAACAAGAAATCGGCCGCATGCGCGAACAACTTAGCTCTCTCGCTAACACATTTCAACCTCTTCAAGAAAAAAACGAAGAACTCCTCCGAGAAAATACAGCATTGAAACTGCAAGATACTAATCAAAAGCATAAACTTTCATTACAAGATAGACAGATTCAAGAGTTAGGCCATGCATATCGTGCAAAAGAAGTCGCTCTAGGAAGAATTCAAGCAGAACAAGATCTAGAAAAAACAAAACATAAGCAACTCCGAACATTATTTACTAATGCATCAGAAGAAAATCAACAGGTGCAAAAAGACCTCTCAGGAAAATTACAAGAGCTTCAACAGGCATCTGCACAAGCCTTAGCAGTAAAAGAAGGCAGAATTCAAGAACTCCAAG
>JBGPMV010000073.1:0-7890 GCA_041487155.1 Rhabdochlamydiaceae bacterium | reverse complement strand
TGTCCTTCCTGGACTAATTTCGCAAGAACAGCCGTGTCTTTGCCGTTTCCGCAGGTCGCATCAATGACATGGTCGCCAGGGGCTAAAAACTCTTCCCAAAATTGATGGGCTTTTTCCAGATGGGGTTTCACCCTATCAACTATAACTTGCGGGAAAGATTTGAAAAAGATAAGATTTTGAGCTCTTAACCGGGGTATTAGCTCAGTTGGTTAGAGCGCCACGTTGACATCGTGGAGGTCAGCTGTTCGAGTCAGCTATATCCCAAATCATGAACGAATCCCTGTCTTATATTCTAGCAGCATCCCTCAAGGAGCTTTTCCCCAAAACCGAGATCGATCAGGTTGTCTCAACCGATCGGTGTTTTTTCTGCGATATTAAATTTCCGGAGAAGTTCGAGGCATCCATACTGCCCCTCTTAGAGGAGAGGATGCGTCAGTGGATTGGGAAAAAGATGACCTTTAACGTGATGACCATGATGCCGAGCAATGCAGCGCAAATGCTAGAGCACCATGACGAGAAGAGGCTTGCTCAGAAAGTTAAGCAGGAAGAGGGGGAAGTTGTCCTTCTTCAGCTCGATCGATTTTTTTTTCAGCTCGAGGGGCAAGCGCCTCAAGCAACCGATGAGACTCCCTTTTTTAAACTGGTCTGTTTTTGGCCTCTGAGAAACGGAATTAGAGTGCTGGGGGTCGGCGGGGATTCAAAAGAGGGGCTCAAAGAAAAAGCCCAGTTGATAAAAGGAGCGCAAAATCCTCAAAATCTGTTAGAAGATCAAAGATATATTAGTTGGATGGGGGAGACTTTGATCTGGGAGCCGAAGGCGCAGGCGTTGAAAGAAGAGGTTCGAAAGAAAATTTTAGAGATTTATGCAGGATTTGATGAAGTCGAGCTGCCCGAAATGGGGGAGCAAGAGCAAAAGAAAATTTTAATCGAATGGATCCAGGGTCGGAAAAGAGGCGGCATTCAATTTCAAAAAAAGAAAATCGCCTCTAAAGAGTGCTGGGATCCCTCTTTTGCCCTCTCGGATCTGGGGTGGGGAAGGGCGAAAGATGAGGCGGAGCTAAATTCGTACTTGCATCTCATCACAAAATTCCTTACAATTTTCAGCTTTGATTACGAGAAAGTTGGCAAGGGTAAAACCAGCAAAACTTCTCGGCTCGAGTTTAAAGTTAAAGATCGGTTAGGCCGGCTCTGGACGATGTCCACAGTCCAGTGGGACCGAAAAGAGGAGCTCGTGCAATTTTCGCTTTGCGTCTCTTTAAACAGATGTATCGCGCTCATTGTGGGCTCTAAGAGATAAAACGTATTGAATAGGTGAAAACAGTTTGAGAATTAACAGAGAAATTCGTGCGCCGCGTGTGCGAGTGATTGACAAAGATGGCAATCAGCTCGGAATTTTAACGCTGATGGATGCCATCAGCAGAGCAGAGCTAGTCGGACTCGACCTCGTTGAGATTTCGGCATCTGCCGACCCGCCGGTTTGCAAGATCATCGATTTTGGTAAATATCGATATCAGCAAACAAAAAAAGAGAAAGAGAGCAAAAAGTCTCAACACCAAGTGAAGGTGAAAGAAGTTAAGGTCAAACCGAATACCGATGAACATGACCTACAAACAAAATTGAGACACGCTCGAGAGTTTATTGCGAAAGGAAACAAGGTCAAAATCACCTGCACGTTCCGTGGCCGCGAAATGGCCCATACGGAATTTGGAGAAAAGGTGGTTAAAAAAATGTGCGAAGGCTTAGCCGACATTGCCGCTCCTGAATCGAATGCCAAATTATTTGGCAAATCGCTCATTGTGGTACTTGCTCCCGGAGCGAAGAAGAAAGTTTAAAAAGGACAAAATATGCCTAAAATGAAACCAAACAAAGCAGTTCTATCCCGTTTCAAAGTGACTGGAACAGGAAAAATTAAGCGCCGAAAACCCGGCCGCCGCCACCTTCTCGCTGGAAAGTCAGCAAAAAGAAAACGCCGTCTTAGAAAAGATGCCCTCGTAGATAAAGGGTTCGTCAAGACATACACAAGATTAATGGGAGTCTAACAATGGTTCGTTCAACCAACGCAGTTTATAGTAACCGCAAACGTAAACGTCTTTTCAAACAAGCAAAAGGATTTGTCGGCGATCGTAAAAACCACCGCCGTCAAACATCCAACGCTGTTCTTCAAGCCATGGCTTATAACTATGTCGGAAGAAAGCAGCGCAAAAGAGACTTTAGAAGCCTTTGGATCAACCGCCTGGGCGTCGGAGCAAACCTCCACGGTCTTTCGTACAGCAAGTTCATCAATGGTTTGAAAAAATCAGGATGCTCGCTCAATCGAAAGATGCTCACCGAAATGGCGATCAATGATCCAGTAGGATTTGCAGCAGTTGCAGGACATGTAAAAAAAGCCCTCGCTTAAAAAGAGGTGATTCATGGACCAAAATATCGGAGAATTGCGCCAGCAATTTAAACAAGAGCTGGGCCTCGTCAAGGATTCCAAAGACGTCGAGCAGCTCAAGGTCCGGTATTTAGGCAAAAAAGGGCCTCTCCAATCGCTGATGACTCAGCTAAGAGAGGTTTCTGCAGACCGCCGTCCCCTTGTCGGGAAGCAAATCAACGACCTTAAAGTTGAACTCGAAGAGCTCTGCCAGCTGGCTTTAACCGGCTACAAGGAATCCGAGCTTGCCCACCAGATCGCTGCAGAAAAAATCGATATCACGCTCCCGGGAAGAAAGCAGTTTCAAGGACGCATGCATCCGCTCTCCGAGCTGCTCCTTGAAGTGACAGACATCCTTCGAGGGATGGGCTTTTCTGTCCAATACGGCCCCGATATTGACACCGACTGGTACAACTACGAAGGGCTCAACTTTCCTCCCGATCATCCTGCGCGCGAAATGCAAGATACGTTCTACATCGATGCAGAGCGGCTCTTACGCTCCCACACATCCAACACCCAGCTTCGCGTCATGGAAAAAACAACGCCTCCCATCCGCGTCATTGCGCCGGGAACCGTTTACCGCAACGAAAACATCAGCGCTAGATCCCACGTCTTCTTCCATCAAGTCGAAGGACTCTATGTCGACCAAAATGTCTCTTTTGCCGATCTCTTCTCCACCATGCAAGAATTTTGGACCAAGCTTCTTAAACGCGACATTGAAACCCGTTTTCGACCCAGTTACTTCCCGTTCGTCGAACCCGGTTTAGAAATCGACATCCGCTGCACCCAATGTGAAGGCAAAGGCTGCCGCCTCTGTAAACACTCCGGATGGCTGGAGGTTTGCGGCGCAGGGATGGTTCATCCCGAAGTGCTGCGCAACGGTGGTATTGATCCTGAAGTCTACTCCGGCTACGCCTGGGGCATGGGCCTCGAGCGCCTTGCCATGCTGCGCTACGATATCAACGACATCCGCCTCTTTGCCGAAAACGACCTCCGCTTCCTCCATCAGTTTCCATAAAAGAAAAAACCCTCCTCTTAGAGGAAGGTTTTGTTCAATCAAGACAAAAAATTTAGTAGCGTTTGTAGTTTGTTACATTTCGAGTGTTATTTTCAATGAGCCGATCAGTTACATAGAACGTGGTCATTGCGATGACATACACTGGTCCTAATACCCCGTAGCGAGGGAGTTTTAGGTGAAGCACTTCTTTTGTCGTCAAAGTTAGCGCTGATGCGATGAGGCAATCGGCTAGGTAATGTTGATAAACAGGACGTCGATCCATTGGGACGAAAGTCATTCTCACAGAGCGCAGACTTGCAGCTGCGATTGCAAAAATCGCGGCTGTATTAGAATCAAGACTCAGAAGACGGGTAGAAATACTGCTGATGGACCCAGCTATGTAAGCCGCAGCAAGAGTTTGAGGCGCATTTTGGTAAAGTGTTTGGAGAGATCTTTGGAGATATGTAAATGCAGGCTTATCGATCATATCAAATAACAACTTACTCCCAGCTGCAAGCGTGCACAGTTTCAAAAACGAGGCATGTTCAGGCTCAGGATTAACCAAAGCGTTAACTCCGCGTGCACCCAGCCCGATTAAATACACGTAAGAGATCCAATCAGTTTGATTTCTCTCTCTCACAGTTGGATTTTCATATGCACGTACATAAGGTGAAGTTCTATAGTTCTTATCAAACGCATTAGCAATTTGTAGAGCTACAAGCGCCGCAGCAGTGAATTTTGCTGTAACCAAAGGGGTAAAGAGAGTAAAACGCGTTAAATGAGAGATTGCATAGCTCGCACCTGCGGATATGGCAGCAGGTCCGGCTATAACTGGCCAGTTTTCAAAAAAAATTCCTGTAGCATTTCGAAAGACTCCTGATAGTGACATGGACACTCCTAAAGTGATTGATAAAATCTCTTAAAAAAACTCCCTTGTAACGCAAGGGAGCATTTGAATAGGTAAAATTTTACCTTATCGAGCTAATTATTAACAACCGTTACCGATTATGCTTTGTGAACTCAAGACAAAAAATTTAGAGGCTATTTTCGCTTTCCTGAGTTAAATGACTGTTCTTTTTGAGTGTTAATAAGCCGATTAGTTACATAGATCGTGGTCATTGCTATGACATACACTGGTCCTAATGCTCTATAGCGAGGAAGTTTTAAGTGAAGCACTTCTTTTGTAGTTAAGGCCAGCCCTGCTGCGATGACGAAATCCGCTAGGTAACGTAGATAATCAGGTTGTCGATGATGCATTGGGATAAAAGCCATTCTCACACAGCGCAGACCTGCAGCTGCGACTGCAAAAATCGCGGCTGTTTTAGGATCAAGACCCACAAGACGGGTAGAAATTCTGCTGATGGACCAAGCCATGTAAGCCGCAGCTAGAGTTTGAGGCGCATTTAGGTAGAACATTTGGAGAGATTTAAATGCAAGACCATCGATCGTATTAAATAAAAACCAACTCCCACCAGTAAGCGTGCACAGTTTCAAAAACGATGCAATTCCTTGCTCAGGATTAAGCAAAGCGTAAGCTACATTGGCAGCCAATGAGGATAAGGCCGCTCTAGATATAATAGTTGTTAATTTTTCTTTGTTTTCATGCGGCATCGCGCGTGCATCATACTCTCGAACAGCAATGAAAAACAGCATCGCAGCGGCAGTGAATTTTGCTGCAACCAAAGGGGTAGAAAGAGAGAAACGTGTAAAATGATTGATTGCATAGCTCCCTCCGGCGGATATACCAGCAGTTATGGCTATTTGTGGCCAGCTCCTAGTAACATCTTGTTGAATACTGCTAATGATTCCTGCTAGTGACATAGACACTCCTCAAGTGGTTGATAAAATCTCTTAAAAAACTCTCTTGTTTAGCAAGGGAGCATTTGAATGGGTAAAAATTTACCTTATCGAGCTAATTATTGACAAGCGTTACCGATTAGGCTTTATCGAGAAGATGGATTGAAACGTTGAAGAACCCGATCAGTGCAATAGATTATGGGCATTGCAATGACATAGGTTTTGCCCAGTATCTTATAAGCAGGAAGATTCAATTTAAAGAGCTCTTTTGCCACATAGGTGAGCACCGCAGTCGATGCCAAATCACTTAAGTAATTTAACTTGTAAACATGTGTGTATGATGTTAAAAAACATCTTACTAAACGCAAAGCTGCAGCTGCAACTGTAACAATCATTGCTGTTCTGGGATCAATATCTAAAATTCGTAAGGAATGACACAAAAGCCCAACCGTAGCAGTAGATAGGACAGTTCGAGGCAGGTCTGAGTACAACTCTTTGAGGCTATTGTATGCAGCAGCATCAATAGACTCTGCGTAAGCTTGATTCATTGTGTATTTGAATTTTTTAATTATCGGCATGGAGATCTTCTCAGTCACCATTAAACTTCCTAGCACATGTGCGCTCAGTTTCAAAGTCGAAACAGATAGGATTGATTTTCCTGAGTTAATGAAAGTGTTAATTCCGTATAGACCTGGGAGGGTTAAAGACAAGGTAGAAAGGTCAGCATTAGCAGGCTTCAGTCCATTTCGGAAAATTTTATTCAACACAAAAAGAAGGCCTATAGCTGCCGTGAATTTTGCTGCAACTAAGGGCGCAGAGAGAGTCACACGTGATGTTAAACGACCGATAACGTAGCTTACACCTGCTGAAATGCCTGCAGCTCCTGCGATTTGCGGCAATTGATTATAGACAGATTTTGTAGTTCTTCCAACAAATCCTACAAATGACATAGACACTCCTCAAGTGGTTGATAAAATCTCTTAAAAAACTCCCTTGTTTCGCAAGGGAGCATTTGAATGGGTAAAAATTTACCTTATCGAGCTAATTATTGACAAGACGTCAATTAGACTTGCCGGACGGACCTACAACATAGTCATAAACCACTTTAACAGCACCATATGAGGCTGCTGTGATGCCAAGTCCAAGTCCGTACTGAGGATTCAGAGCAATACCTAAGCGGTGAGCTCCATAAAGAGCCAATACGGCTGCATTTATAACAGCTATCCACTGTCTATTGGGCAGCTTTTCTATATCTAGCTCTTTTCTTTCTGCAAAGATCCCTTGCATAACGGTATAGGTCGTACAAGCCAGAGCAACAAATTTTGCTGCGTCTGATTCTTTGATTGCTGTCTGATTATGTTCTCGTGCTAGCTTAACTCCATGAAAAGCTACCGCTGTAGAAATCCAGGTGATAGGCGATTTTTGGATCCATCCTTGTACACCGCATGAAATATTATTGAGTGTGCTTTCCGCCATTTGATTAAGGGCTGTAAGTGCCATAAAAGAACCTCCTATTTGTAAAAGTTCAATAAAGAAATCTTAAACATTTGGTTATTTTCAAGCAAATATTTTCTTATGCTGCGAAAAAATCTGGTTGTCGCATATGAGGCGCATTTCTATAATGGTACCCTTACGGAAGAGTGGCAGAGTGGCCGATTGCGGCTGTCTTGAAAACAGTTGTCGGGTGACCGACCGTGGGTTCGAATCCTACCTCTTCCGATTTTTTTTCCGAAAAAAACGGAAGAGAGCAAGCCATAGTATGGCTTGCGAGTGGGGTGAGAAGTGAGGGATTTATTCCCGAACCGGCTCGAAGGACGAGAGCGCAGCGATCGCCTAAAGAGGAATCCTACCTCTTCCGAATCAGAGACCAATTCGTACCCTTGTACTCATCCATGAGTGCAAGGGAATCGATGTTCGTACGGTTCACATAATAGCTCGAATTGCCTTCTGCTCTTTAATGAGATTTCTGAAGCTTGGCTTTAAGGGCTTTGATGGCTTGTTTTTTTTTATGGGGATTAATGGCTCCGCCATGCCGCTCGATTGCGAAAATAGCGGCTTCGGGAAATTGCCTGTAAATTTCAACACGTTTGAGAATTTCTTTTCCGGGCGATTTTCCATTTTCAATATTTATGAGTGCTATACGAGGCAGATCAAAGCAGAGAGAAAATTCTCTTGTGGTAAGAGACAACTCTTTTCGAAAGTTTTTAAGGTCATGTGATGAAAAGCTTGGTTCGTAAATAGGTTCGAATACGAAAGAAGAAGGTCCTCGTTTTCCTATTGTTCCAAGTAAAATAATTGGATTGGTTTCCTCGACGGCAATTCCCATAGCTCGGCAATAGTCTGGATAAGCAGCGTTCTCTTTTGACGGAATCCGATCTTGGAGAGAGGGGAATAGATTTTTAGAGCGAAAAGAACGCTGAGTTAGCGGGAATTCCGGACCAAGAGGGATGATTTTTTTTGCATAGAGGTAAGCTTCATCATAAGTAAACTCAAAAACACGCTCTGCTTTCAAATAAGTCAAGGTTCCTACATAGACACGAGTTTTTCTTTTTTCTAGGAAAACGGCAATGGATTGAAAAGAAGGATTTTTTTGCTGTGTCATGAGATGAGCTCCAAGTATCTTCGCTTTATGAGTCGTTTGATGGACTCTTTTCTGCTCGGAGAGATAAAAATAATTTCA
>JBGPMV010000072.1:0-8057 GCA_041487155.1 Rhabdochlamydiaceae bacterium | reverse complement strand
TCTTTCAAATAACTAAGCTCTGTCAGAGGAGCAAACGCCAGAATTGTTTGAATAGAAGGGATGCGTGCTGCGACATGGGCGGCAATAAATCCGCCGCGGGACAGCCCCATGACGCCGCATTTTGTAATGACCTTCTTATGCATGAGGTCTTCGATGAATTCACACACCTTTTGGATAAAAAGCTCGAGCGGATGGCGCCCTGCTTTCCACTCTTCTTCCCAGAAATTCATTGCGGTCTCTTTTGGAAGAATGTCATGGCCCGGAAGTGTAATGGAGCAGATTCTTAAATCAGCCTTTTCTAGTGCAACTGCAGGCTGGTTGAACGGATCGAGATAAAGTGAATCATTTGCAGAGAGCGCAAAATAGAAGACAGCCGGTTTGGGTCCTTGATCTAAGCGAGGTCCCAGCCACTGAGCATCAATCACGCTTATTCCCTTTTTTTATTGAGAGATACGCTCTTTGCCAGAGTTCCCACGTTTTTTTAAGAGCAGGCTCTAAGGTGGAACGGATACTTAAAAAATCAAGAGCAAACGGGAAATCAGGATCGCGCGGAATCCGAATCTTCTTACTTGCTTGCTTATGCAGCGGAGTCATGCGGAACTGCGCAATTAAAATCGAAGTCATTTGCATCCGGAGCTTGCGTGGTATTAAGAAAAAAGGCCTAAACACATTTGAAATGGCGTTTTGGGTTTCCTCTGCAATCTCGCCCAAGTGGGGAGTTTTGCCGCGATCCAAAAAGTGCAGCTGGATATGTTTTTGAAGATAAGGGAATGTCAGGCAGCAAAGGAGAATCGCTCGGTCTAGAGGCCCATTTTTAGTGCGGAGATCGACTTCAAACAGAAGATCCAGTACGTCTTCTCCATCGGGAAGGGTTAAAAAGTGAGCAAAAGCCGGCGTTAGCAGTTCTAAAAACCGATGTTCATGCATGAGGTCGATGAATATTTCAGAAGAGCCTGACTCCAGCATCCGGAGAAGTTCTTCAAAGATACGGGCTTGAGAGCTTTTTAAAATATCGGGAGCGCATTCGGCAAGGGCGATATTGGCTTCTGAATCGATTTCAAAGTTAAAGCGAGCTTTAAACTTAAGAAGCCGGATCATGCGAACAGGATCTTGCTTGAACCGGAGATACGGCTGTCCGATCGTGCGCAGATATTTTTTCTGTAAGTCGGGGTATCCATCAACGTAATCGATGATGGTTTCTGTCGAAGGATCGTAATAGAGTCCATTGATCGTAAAATCCCTTCGAAGAACGTCTTCTTCAGGAGAGCCCCATTCGTTGTCGCGCAGGATGAGCTCTTCGGATGTCGGATCGCCTGCGCGGAACGTCGCAACTTCAAAGATTTTTCTGCCATGCCGAATATGCGCTAGTCGAAAACGTCTTCCAATGAGAAGGCATTGGCTCCTGAAAAGCGCTTTGATTTCTTCAGGGCGCGCCGATGTCGACATGTCATAATCTTTAGGAGAAAGTCCTAAAAGAAGGTCTCGGACCGAGCCGCCGACTAAATAGGCGACGTGGCCTGCCTCTTGCAAAGTCCGGATCACTTTAAGCGCGTCTGGGTCGCAATGGCTCTTATCGAGAGTGTGCTGATCTGCTTGGTAAATCTTCGGGTTCATGTGTTCTAGTGTTTCATTCTAACTGATCGGCGTGTTTTTGGCTGAGAAATTCTTCTTTCCAATGATAACGGTCCATAAGACCGACGGTTGGACGCCCCAAAATCGAGTAGGCAGCATAAAGCGCTTCGATGGAGGCAAGCCCTCGCTCAGGGTCCGGGCAGTCGAGCTGTCTTCTCGGATAAGCTGTTTTATAATAGGGCGGAAGGCTTCTGTAAACATGAGCGCCCTCCGTAGGAATTATTTTAGACATCACCTGCGCATATCTCCACGTGCCATCAATGAGCAAAAGTCCGCGGGAGGCGTCGTTTGGCGACAGTTGAGGGGCATCGATGGTTAAAATACAGTATTGATCGATGTTGGGTAGCTTTGGCAAGGGATAGGTTAAAAAAACGAAATCGGCGCGATTTTCTAAACCACTAAGCGTGCACTTTTTAAGATTTTCTCGTTTGTGGCGCAAAATAAGTGTTGGAGGAAAGTAAAACATTTTTTATAGGTACCATTAATGCGTGTATGAATTCTTAACCAGGTATTATATGAAAACGGCCATCTTTTGTATTGCGACTTTTTTCAGCTTGTTCCAAGGAGCTATATGGGCAGGCCCTAAAGTCGTTGCTAAATTCGGGCAGCCTCAATGCCCCTGGTCGGAGCAGCTCAAACAAGAAGTATGGAACTCCTCGACGTTTCAAGCGCTTTTAGACAGCGCGGGGATTGAACGGGAGGAAAAAGAGGCTTCAGAAAAAGACCAAAACGTTCCCGTCCTCTTCCTTTTATCACCGAGCGGCGAAGAAATCGGAAGCATCGGCTATCTGATGATCTCTCCTGAAAAATATATCGATCTATTAAAAGAGATGCTCTCCATCCATTCGGTATGCCAGACGCTGGCTCCTTTAAATGCAAAACAGCTATTGCAGCTCTATCGAAAAGCGCAAGTGCTCCATATGACAGCGTGCGAAGAACAACTTCTTCAAGAAGGGCTTGCAAAAGACCAAGGTGTCGATTTTCTCGTAGAGCAGTACGCCAAAATTATTAAAAATCACCCAAGAAAAGCGCAAAAAATCAAGGAAGAGATCCGAACACGCAAACCCGAAGATCCTGCAACTGAATGGGAGCTTGCGCTTCTCTCTTTTCAAGCTCGGAGAGAGAAAGTGAAAGAGGAAGAAAAAATCGTTCTCCCTCTGGAAAAGTTTTTAAGAGATTTTGGAAGTAAAGATCCAGATTATGCCTGGAGATGCCATCTAGTGCTCGCTGAATTTTATCGAGATAAAAATCGGCTGGATCAAGCAAGGCATCATGCAAAACTGGCTGCAGAGGGCGCTCCCTCCGAGCTCAAGGCAATGATCAATGATATTGCAAGCGCCGCCTCATGAGCTGCGGCATCATTGTGGGGTGCGATAAACAGCAGGAGTGGATGCTGCCTTGGTGGCTCTCTCACTTTAAACTCCACAACAAGCTCCCCATCGCATTTATTGACTTTGGCATGACATCCCACGCAAAAAAATGGTGCAAAGCCCATGGAACCCTCATCCCCCTTAAAGCCCCTCAAGATTTTGTCTATCTGAAAAATCAAATTGCACCGGAGCTCGCAGGTACATGGGAAAGGCGGCATGGAACTCATCTTTGGAGCTCGCGCGCCGGGTGGTTTTATAAACCGTTTGCACTCCTGCAGTCTCCTTTTAATACAACGATTTGGATCGATCTGGACTGCGAGGTTTTAGGACCCCTTGCGCCCGTTTTTAATAAGCTTCATCGACACTCACACATTGCCCTTGCACGCGACAATACGGGCCCCTTTGAAGATGTAGGTTATAACTCCGGTCTTATCGTCTATCACTCCAAGTCGCCCCTCTTAATGAACTGGGCCTCTTCCTGCATCCGAAAAAACCATCTATTTTCAAGCGACCAAGAGGTGCTCACCCACCTCATCCAAGAAGGAGATGTCGAAATCTCCGAGCTTCCCTGCAAATATAACTGGGTCATTAAAAACGGCGTCAACCCCGACGCCGTCGTACTCCACTGGTCCGGCCGCTGGGGAAAGCAAATCATACGCAATAGCTGGGGCGCAAAGTCAACAGACATCACGCCCCAACAGGTCTAATTACAGCACTTGGGGCGCAAAGTCTATCTACATCGCGCCCCAAAAGGCCTAATTATGGCACTTGGGGCGTAAAGTCTATTGACATTGCGCCCCAAGTATGTTATTCTTTAGGAAAAAGGTCATTTAATGAAAAAGATTATTGGACGCGAAGAGGAAATTGAACTGCTTGATCGACTCTATTCCTCAAAACAAGCGGAGTTTTTAGCCGTCTATGGAAGACGAAGAATTGGGAAGACTTTTCTCATTACAGAGTTTTTTGAAGGCAAAGGTGTTTTTTTTGAGATCACGGGATCTGCAACAGCAACTACACGTGAGCAGCTCTTGCGCTTTCATCGGGAACTGTGCGGTCTCTTTAAAAAGGAGAAGAAGAGCAAACCTCCTAAAAACTGGGAGGAAGCGTTCGTTCAACTCAAGAAAGAGCTCGATCAGCTCAAGGTAAAACAAAAAATCGTTCTTTTCTTTGACGAGCTGCCTTGGCTTGCATCGCCTAATTCAAAGTTTTTATCCGCTCTTGATTACTTTTGGAACCGTCATTTATCTCGAATGGATAATATTTTATTGATCGTGAGCGGCTCATCGGCTTCTTGGATGATCCATCAAGTTTTAAATGACAAAGGAGGTCTTTACGGCAGATTAAGCGCTCATTTGAGGCTAAGGCCTTTTAATTTGCACGAGGTAGAGCAATTCCTGATATCGAAAGGGATTCAGCTCTCCCGTAAACAGATTTGCGAAATTTACATGATCACAGGCGGTGTGCCTAAATATCTTTCATATCTTAAACCCGGATATTCCTTTGCTCAGCAGATCCAACTTCTTTGCTTTAATCCCCAATCTCCCTTGATTGGAGAGTTTCATAAGCTTTTTCATTCCCTTTTTAAACATCCGGAAGCGCACATTGAAATCATTAGAGCCTTAGCCAGCAAAAGACAGGGAATGGAGCGTTCTGACTTATTGGAGGCAGCTCAGCTAAAAAAGGGAGGTTATGCCTCTAAAATTTTGAAAGAATTAGAAGAGTCTGATTTTGTCACGCTTATCTATGAAAATGGAGAAACTAATCGATCTCCAAAATATATGCTCTCAGACGAATATAGCCTTTTCTATCTCAATTGGATTGATCCCATAAAAAGCAGTATTTTACGCGGCGATGATACCGAATATTGGTTAAAAAAATCAGGTTCTGCGGCCTGGCTTAGCTGGGCAGGACTTGCCTTTGAGACCGTTTGTCTAAAGCACATCAGCCAAATCAAAAATGTGTTAAGAATCGGGGGTGTGACATCCTATGCAGGCTACTGGAAATCTCTTAAACGGGGAAAAAAACAGATTGAAATAGACTTAGTGATAGATCGTGCGGACCAATGCATCAATCTCTGTGAGATCAAGTTTTGCAATAAACCTTATCCGATTACAAAAGCCTTTGCGCATGAACTACAAACCAAAAAAGAGTCTTTTCAAGCAGCGACCGGCACGAACAAAGCTCTTTTTACAACACTCATCACGCCTCACAAAATTGCTGCAAATCCTGCTTATTTAAGCGCGATCGACACCCAAGTTGTTATCGACGACCTGTTCCTAAAAGGACGGCATTAGAGGTTTCGGAGAGCCGACTTAATATCGTCAATAGTGGGTCTATCTTGAGGATTATTCGATAGACAAGCATCGATCAATCTTTTCATCTTACTTTCTTGTTCTGTCGCAGGCAGCCAATTATAAAGTGCCTTGTTTATGGAGGGAATAAAAGTTAAATCTTTCACGTCGATCAACGGTTTTGCATTGGGAACAAAAGCTTGAACAAGCATTAAGCCGAAATGATAGATATCCGAGGCAAAAGAAACCGGTTCAGTATTAGAAATTTCTCTTTCTGGAGCACGCATCCATTCACAGGAATAAGGCGGGACGCTTCCTGTCTGTGTCATGAGGCCAAAGTCGATGAGCATCCCTTTACCATGACTAATCATGACGTTATCGAGTTTGAGGTCATTATGGCATAATCCCTTATGATGTAAATACGAAACACCGCTTGCAATTTCAGAGAAAAATTGAGTTTTTTGGTTAAACTCTGGAAGTTTGTCTTTCCGAAACACGTTTTCTCCGGTTATATCGCATTTATATTCATACACAGATATTCGAGGCTCGAACTGATTGTAGTATTTATGTGTGACGTAGATCTTTGGAATAGAGGGGTGGGTTAATTGAGACTGAAGATTGACTTCTTTTTCTCCTATGTCAGTGAACTTGCGAATTTTTTTGTGAATAATCTCTTGCACCGAGCAGGAAGGGAGTTGGATTCTTAAAGCATTCGCTGCTATCTTGAATCCACCCTTGATTTTTTCAGTGTTCAGATGCACAAAGATCTCATCGCCGTGAGCGAGATAAGAATTTCCAAAACCTGTCTCTTTTCTTTTGAACTTGAGTCCATTATATTTAAGGCTTCTTAATCCAGGTTCGTTAGCAAATTTGTATATTTGTAAGATCTCTTCGGATAAATCACGTGCGTCCTCTTTTGAAATTCCGATTGCAGTGGTAATTTTTCTAGACAAGAGATTGAGTCGTCTTGGAGCAGAAGGAGAGCCCAGAACTGCTTGAGTTGGGGAAAACATCCTTCGAGAAAGATGATTGAACTCGGCAGGGCTGTCGGTTCTAGTTATGGACGGGTTTGGTTGATATTGAAAGATAGGGTCATTCGTTCTATCTTGGAGACCTTCTATATACTGAAGAGGGGCTGATGCTTCTTTAGTCGGTCCGCTGCTGTTTTCTTTATCGTATTCAAAAGCAATGATTCCATATTCCCCTAACTTACTAATTGATGTCATTTTATTATATCCTTATTATTTTCAATGTTTAAAGGAATAATTATAACATAAAATAATTAATTGAATATTAAGATGTTAAAGATTGTTATTAAGTTTTAACTGACTTAGAATGAGCTAGTTAATGTCTTTATGCGATCGGATCTGGACGAGATCCTGGGGGATCTCGAATAAAAAGCGGGAGGGGGTCATGGCCACTTGCTTGCCATGCCGGAGGCGGTGGCGGGCCATGGAGATAATCAGGTGCTTTTTGGCACGGGTCATGGCGACGTACATCAGCCGCCGCTCTTCTTCGAGGCCCCGTTCGGCAATGCTTTTTTCATGGGGCATGATTTGATCTTCGAGGCCGACTAAGAAACAGAGGGTAAATTCGAGCCCTTTTGCGCTGTGGAAAGTCATGAGGTTGGCATGGTTGTTGGGGCCGGAAGCGCCGCTGCGGGTAAAAGGGCTCTCTTCCAGGGCAAGTGTTCCAAGAAACTCTTGGAGGTCGGTATAGGCTTCTACTGAACGGATGAGGGCTTCGACGTTCTCCCACTTGAACTCGCGCGCTTTTTCGCTTTTAACCTCTTCGTGGACGGCTTTTTTATAGTTGATGGTTTCGACAAGCCACCTTAAGGCGTCATTAAAGGGGGGCTGGGCAAACTTTTCTTTTCCTTGCCGGATGATCTCTAAAAACTGCTTAATGCCCGCGAGGGCGCGGTCAGAGAGGCCGTCTAGGGAAGAGGCGTTTTCAAGGACGGACCAAAGGGTGAGTTTTTCTAACCTGTTTTTTTGGGTCAGTTTATCGAGGGCCATATCGGATATCCCCCGTCTTGGAACGTTGATAATGCGCAAAATCGCTTCTTGGTCGAGGGGGTTAGTGATGACCCGTAAATAGGCGGCCAGGTCTTTGACTTCGCTGCGCTCGGCAAACTCGGTTCCTCCATAGATTTGGTAGGGGATGCCGCGCCTCCAGACGCCGTTTTTGTTCCAGGCGGCATGCATGAGGGCCATTTCAAACGGCCGTGCTAAGAGGTTAGAGCGGTAGAGAATGGCCATTTCATTCCACGGGATGTTTTCATTTTGGTGGTACCAGAGCATACGATCGATCACGGCTTTGGCCTCTTCTTCATCGGAAGGGGCATTAAAAATCTCGATTGGCTTGCCGGGGGACTGAGTGCTCCAAAGCTCTTTGACGTGTCTTTCACTGTTATGGCGGATGACGTGGTTGGCAGCTTGCAAAATGATGGGTGTGGATCTGTAATTTTGTTCGAGTTTGATGACGGTATCGGCTTCGAACTGGAGGATATTTTTAATGTCGGCGCCGCGCCAGCCGTAGATGGCTTGGTCGTCATCTCCGACAACGCAGAGGTTATTGTGAGAGGCGCTGAGGAGTTTGGCTAGGCGGTATTGGATCGGATTGGTGTCTTGGTATTCATCGATCATGATGTACCGGAAGCGGGTCTGGTATTTAGCAAGGACATCGGGATGCTCTTCAAAAAGCTGAAGTGTCAAACAGAGAAGATTGTCAAAATCGACAGCATTATAGGCCCTCATAACCG
>JBGPMV010000071.1:0-8132 GCA_041487155.1 Rhabdochlamydiaceae bacterium | reverse complement strand
TGTTTTTTACGAACACCGAGTAAGCCACAGAAGGAGCATTCTTGACTGCTAAAAGCTGGATTAACATAGACGATAGAAAGACCTGCGGCTTGAGCTTTGTACTGGATAAAAGCTTGAAGCTCTGCAAAACTCCAACGGTGGAGTCTGGTTCTCATTCTTTTTCCGGCTTTAATTCTTTTTCGGATATTAGTCAGGTTTTCCAAGACTATTGTTCCTGCATTAAGGCTTACAGCTTCTTGAACGATTTCCTTACTGATGGCGTGATTGACATGTTTCATACGGCGCCCTTCTTTGCCAGAGATTTTCTTCAGCAATTGTTTTGCCGACTGAGAACCGTTGGACTGCAAGGCTTTCCGTTTTGCAAGAAATTGATCTCTTTCATGGCGGATCTTGCCTCCGCTGATAAGCTTGCCGCTGCTAAGCGCAGCGGCATTATTTTCTCCAAGATCGACACCCAAAAAGATGCCGTTATTCTTAAGTTCCTGATCAGGAAGATCCAAAACAAGGTTAAAATACCATTTACCTTTCTTGTAAATGAGTTCTCCTTCTTTTGGCATTCCCTGCACATAGTACTTTTTTTGAAACTCTCCCATGCACATATTAAGATGCACACGACCTTCCGGGGTGTACAGGGATATGGTGTCACCCTTAATGGAATAGGTTCTTTTATCAAAATGGACACTTCGATTTTTTCGAAAGCAAATAAGAGGAACTTCTTCTTCCGGCAAAATCTGTTTTGCTTTATAAGCTTTACAAACTGCAAAAATAGCATTACAAACCATTTGAGAGCCCAATAGATGCATTTTTCGAATATTCGTATAGGTCAAGTTATGGAGGGCCACTCGATTCCAGCACCGCTTTTCTTGAGCCACTGGAGCAATGTGGTTGCATACTGCATGATACGCTTCTTGCAATCTAGCAAGCTTGCTGCCTTCTGGTTTTGGAGTTTCAAGAGCAATACTAATGGTTCTTTGCATTACAAAGAATTAATTACATTTCGTATTTTAAATGCAACAAAAATTAAGGAGCGACGCTCCCTCACAGTCCTAAAGGGCTGGGTTTCCACGTCGTCAACAGGATGAAATTTGATCTTATTGTCATCGGATCAGGGCCCGGAGGATATGTCGCTGCGATAAGGGCCGCTCAGCTCGGCCTCAATGTCGCTTGCATCGATAAACAAAAAGAGCTCGGAGGCACCTGCCTCAACATCGGCTGCATTCCGTCTAAAGCGCTCCTTCATTCAACAGAGCTCTATTATCAGATGACGCATGACGCAAAAAACCTCGGCATCGAGGCTGGCGCCATTACTTTTTCACTGACGCAGATGATGAACCGCAAATCCAAAATCGTCAGTTCTTTCAACGAAGGGATCGCAGCTCTTTTTAAAAAGAACAAAATCACTTTCATCCCCGGCGCTGCCAAACTTCTATCGCCCACCTCGGTTCAAGTAGGAGGGGAGACGCACGAGGCACATAGTATTCTCATTGCCACCGGCTCTGAACCGACCGCCCTTCCCTTTTTACCTTTTGATGAAAAAAGAATCGTCTCGTCCACCGGCGCGCTCGCGCTATCTAAGGTTCCCAACAGGCTGGTTATCATAGGAGCGGGAGTGATTGGAGTGGAACTGGGCTCCGTTTATAGCCGGCTAGGCTCCAAGGTGACGTTTTTAGAGTTCATGGACAGGGTCTGTCCCACGTTCGATGTTCAGCTCTCTAAAGAGCTGCAAAAAATCCTCACTTCTCAAGGAATGACGTTTCATCTTTCGACAAAAGTCACCGGCGCCGATCTAAACGCGAGCGAAATTATCCTGCATACCGATCAGGGAGATCACCCCGCCGATGTCGTTCTCGTGGCCGTCGGCAGAAAACCGTATACCTCGAACTTAGGGCTGAGCGCTGTCGGCATTACACTTTCGGCAAAGGGCACGATCCCTATTAATGGGAGGTTCCAAACAACGGTCCCGACTATCTATGCCATCGGAGATGTGGTAGACGGACCCATGCTGGCCCATAAAGCCTCTGAAGAAGGAGTTGCGGCAGCAGAGATCATTGCTGGGAAAAACCCTTCCGTGCACTACATCGCAATCCCCAGCGTTATCTATACCTCGCCAGAAGTTGCCTCTGCAGGTCTAACAGAGGAAGAGGTGCAAAAGCTCGGCCTCACTCCCAAGACAGGGCAGTTTCCGTTTAAGATCAACTCACGCGCAAAATGTACGGGGGAAGAAGAGGGGTTTGTCAAGATCATCGCCGACGCTGCCAGTGATAAAATCCTCGGTGTTCATATCATCGGCGCGCACGCCTCAGAACTCATCGCAGAAGGGTGCCTCGCTCTCCAAAACGGCCTGACAGCTACCGAGCTTGCCCACACCCCGCACGCTCACCCGACCCTCTCCGAGGCTCTCAAGGAAGCAGCGCTGGCCGTTCTTGGCCGGCCGATACATAGATAGTTTAAGGTTTTAGCGTATTCTTAGGAGTTATTCGATATACTTCTTGTAATAAGCAACGAATACCATCGTAGCCACGCCTGTAATACAGGTATCAATAGGTAAAGAGACTTGATTGGCCGGATCATTTTCTCGTAGGGCTGTTTTTAAATACCAACATGTCAGAAAAAACGTTCCACGACCTATAGCCAGTCTTACATCGTCAGAATTTATTATTGTTGAAACAAAAATACCTGCCGACAGTGGTGTTGCAAAACTGTTCGCAAAAAACGCAACTTTTTTGACGCCGTTTTTTGTGAACAGCTCGCCATAGTATCCACCAACTGCCCAACGCAATGCTGTATAGGTTGCTACCGCCAGTCCAATGGGTTTTGCTAAACTAGCCATATAATTTCCTGTTAATGATTCCTTTTACTTCTTGGAATAAACAAAGAAGACCTTCAAAGCCACAGCTGCAGCAACGGCTTCTAATCCCCAGGGGACTAGATTGGCTGGATCGTAATTCTTTCGGCGTGCCGAGTCAAAGACTTTTAAAGATCCGTATGTTAGAACAATTGATCCAAGGTCTCCTCCAAGGCTTTTTCCAACCACTAGGGCCGTCGTAAAATTTCTTACAAAATCGATCGTTATAACACACAACTTTGTAAGATCATCTGGTGACCCACCAAACAATAGATTAGCTGCGAAATGCAATCCTGTATAAGCTGCTGTCGCTCTTCCAATTCCATTTACTGCTAAATTAACCATAAAATTTCCTGTTAATAACTTTGTGATTTGCCGCAGCCGCAGGAGCCCTTGACGTTGGGGTTCATGACTTTGAAGCCTGAGCCTTGAAGGCCGTCGGCGAAGTCAATCACGCATCCTTTAAGCCTTTCTGCTGCCTGCTGCTCAATATGAATTTCAATCCCTTCAGAGGTAAAGATCACATCATCGGGGGAAGCTTTTTCAGAAAAGTCGAGGACATACTCAAATCCGCTGCATCCGCCGGCTCTATCTCCAAAGCGAAGGCCCCAGCCTTCTTTTCCTTCGTCTTCGAGGATTTCTTGGAACTTTTCTGCAGCCTTTGGGGTAAGGGTAATGGTTGTGACGTCGATTTTCTCAGCTAAGATTCCATTCAGCTTGCCTAAGAGCTTTTCTAAATCAGGCTCATTAAAACCATGGCCGAGCATGCCGGCTTCTAAAGTTTCCCAAACAGAGGCCCCACAGCCGACACAGTTTAGACCTGCAGTCATCATCTCTTGAGCCAGTTTTTGGCTTCTTTGAGGAAACGCAGTTAAAATCTCTTCAATCGTCATATCTTTCGTGATCATGGTGCCCCCTAAAACTTAATTTTTACGCATCCGCCGCGGAGCTTGCACTGACAGGCAAGCCTCTCATGGCCTAATTCTCCTAGGAAATCTTTCTCTTCTTGAGTAAAATCCGAAAGGTTTTCCATCCCCTCTGTCACCTCAATGACACAGGTTCCGCAGACCCCTTCCGTGCAAGCAAACGGCACCCCTGCCTCTTCGCAGACCGGCGCAATCGGCTCCCCATCGGGGAGCTCATGCTCTTCCCCGCTATGCTCAAAGATAAGCTTTCCCATAAGGGGTCAATTACACCTGAAAAGAGCTAAAAATGCAAGTCTAACAGGCAATTCTGCGTCAGCACGTCCAATTTCTCTGGACATGCTGACGCAGGGTTTGACAACATCTGGTTCAAATATTTTTTACTTGGTTCTGCATTCATTTTCTGTCCTAATTTGTCCAGTATGTCCACATTTAATGGACATACTGGTCTAAATAGGTTAGCCACAGATGCTTGACAATAGTCCTAGCCTTAAGCTAAGGTGCAATTTATGAATAAAACATTATTAATCACGTCGCTGATGCCATTGAGTTTGTTGCTTGGCGGGGCACCTCCTTTTTCTTCTATATGGAACGGGGGCGATTTGGGTGATTGGGGAACTACTTTCAACTGGATTAATGGTGTTCCTAATGGCGCAGATGCAGTAGCTGATATTAGCTCAGAGTTAAATAATAGCCCCAATTCAGATATCGACTTGCTCAGTCCTACGACAGTAGGTACCATTGTTTTTGATGTTGCAAATACTAGTAATTACAATATTGTTGATAAGACAGGCAACGGTACGGGCACACTTATTTTTGACGTTAGTGCTAGGGAAGCAAATATTATTAATAACAGCAATGGCACACAAAATGCCATAGTTGCACCAGTTGTTCTAGATGCAGACTTAATTATCGGGGGGACGGGTAGTAGTCAATTATTATTTGCAACGGCGGCCCCAATAAGCGGTACTGGGAGTATTCTACTCAACAATCTTGGTGGAAGTTTCATAACCATAATGAATGGCCCACAGAATAGTTTTTCCGGTGATTTAGTACTGGCGGTTGGAACGCTTCAATGCGATAGGGAAAACACTCTTTCCCCCAATTCGACTCTCACAATGCTAGGCGGGACATTGGATTTTAATGGTTTTTCTCAAACCATCGGAGGGTTAGCAGGAAACTCTTCTCTTCCACTGGGGTCTATAACGCTTACTGTAAACACAACAGGCACGAGTAATTACAAAGGCGTTATTTCTGGACCGGGTGCGCTTAAGGTCGGAGGAACAGGGGTTTTACAACTCACCGGAGTTAACACCTATATGGGACCTACCACCGTTAATGCAGGGACCCTGCAAGTCGGTGCCGGTGGTATGATTTCAGGATCATCAGCCGTGACGGTGAACTCGGGAGGCATCCTGCAAGTCGATGGATCAATTACCAGTTCACCAGTGACGGTGAACTCAGGAGCTAAACTCCGAGGAACGGGAACGGTATTTAGCCCGGTGACGATTCTAAGCGGGGGCGTTCTTTCCCCGGGAGATTCCGTTGGCACGCTTACGATTGATACGCTGACTTTAGACAGCGGCTCCACCACACGCATTGAGATTAATTCGAAAAAGTCGTCACAGGTTGTCATCAACACTAGCGCGACAGTTAATGGGACTTTGAAGATTGTGCCCAAAAAAAATGTAAGTTATAATCACGATCACACGTACACCATCCTTACCGGGCCATATACGGGGGTATTCAGCGGCTTTGACTCTACAGAAAGTCAAGGATTTACGTTCGCCCCGCCATTCTACTTCAACAACGAGATTCAGCTCACGTTGCTATCGATTGGTATTCCTCCGCAGATGATGAGAGGGCTTAAGGGCAACCAGAAAAAGCTGGCGCACCATTTGAACAAGAATGCGGCGAACAAGAATGCGCCGGTTTCTGCTGCCTTTGTCAGTTTGGTTTCTTTAACAGGAGATGCCTTCAATAAGGCTCTTGACAGTGCCTCTCCCTCGCGCAACGCGCTGCCGATCTTTGCTGCGCAAAACCTCTACTTCTCTTTGAGCGAGGTTGTTAGCTCCCATTTGAGTCAGCACCGGTTTCTTAAAGAGCTTGGCAGTAAAAATGAGACGCTTGCTCTTCAGCTCTTCGAAGAAAGCAAGGAAGGTCCTATGGACCTTCTCGCTGATGCGTCTGCGAGATCTCACTTTATCTTGCATGAGAAAAAGAAAACAGCTCCTCAAAAACCTTACGCGGTTTGGGCGGGAGCCTTCGGTGAGAATTTGCATCAAGACGGCCGCCATCAAACGCCCGGCTTCAACGCCGTGTCGGAAGCGGTCTTCGTTGCGTTCGACTATTATGGTTTAAAACAGGGGATGGTAGGAGGAACTACGGGGTATGCGCATACTAACCTGAAAGATGAGCACAACATGGGCAACGCCTATGTTAATTACTACTACGGCTCGGTTTATGGAACGGTCCAATACGCTCCGTTTTATATGGACATCGCTCTACTGGGCGGCTACCAGGACATCGATAATAAAAGGCACATCTCATACCCGGGTTACCACGAGACGGCCAAAGCGCGCTACCATGCATGGCAGCTCTCTCCTCATCTTGAGCTGGGCGGAGATATCGACAGGTCGTGGGGCGGCTTAGAGCCGTTCGTAGCGTTTGATTTTGTGGGCACCTGGCAGGAAGGGTTCAAAGAGCATGGCGCCACAGGCATGAACATGAAACAGAAGCACCACTTCAGCTCGATGCTCAGAAGTGCATTGGGGCTTCGCGTTTACGAAAACTGGACCTGGAAGAACGGAACGTTCCTGCTTAAGGAAGAAGTTGGCTACGTGAATAGAAAAATATTCCACACGGGCGATGTGACTGCGGTTATCGTTGGAGGCACCGGCTCTCTTTTGGTGGAGGCGCTCCAGCCGACTCAGAATCTCGGTACTGTTGGGATTGAAGGGTTGTTCGCTCCTACCAACTCGTCGTACCCACAGTTTAGTTTAGGGTACTTTGGGGAGTTTGGAAAAGGGACCCAGTTGAATCAGGTCATCCTGAAAATCATTAAAGAGTTCTAACCATTTTCTTTAATGAGTACTGGTTTGAAAAGGTTAATGAGACTATCCCACTATTTCGATTTTTCTATTTTCGATCTCTGCTTTCTCAGCCATCTGGTTTTCACATTGTCTTCGAAAAGAGAGACAAATCTGCGCAAAAATCTCTAAAAATATTTAAAATCGGAATAGTGGGATAGTCTCATCACAGCCGCTTGACACATGCCCTAGCTGTAAGCTAAGGTGCAATTCATGAATAAAACATTATTAATCATGTCGCTGATGCCATTGAGTTTGCTGCTTGGCAGCGTAAATTCTATATGGAATAATAGTGCCGGTGGAAGTTGGGGAACTTCTGCAAATTGGTCAGCAGGAATTCCACAGTCACCAGGTGATGAAGCTAACATCAGTACGTTAGTGTTACCAAATCCACCAGGTATAATCACTTTGACAAATATTGCTCCTCCAACAATCGGAACAATTACGATAAATGCAAATTGGCACATTGGCGCTCCCGGCTCCATAAACGCTCTTACTTTCAATTCCGGTTCTTCCAGCCCTGCCATGCTGCTTCTTATTTCGTGCAGCCCTATCATTGAAGCTCCTGTTATTTTGGATTCGGATTTACTGATTACTTCGAGCAATGGTTCTTCGACTTTAAAATTTAATGAAATTATCAGCGGTCCTAATGGCATAACATTAGGAGGAGCACAATCTGATGCCATCGTTGTTTTGCTAGAGGCGCAAAATACCTATATGGGTGATTTGACAATCGGACCAAATGTAACTGTTTTTTGCGGCGAGACGAACACTCTTTCCCCCAATTCGACTGTCAACATGCAAGGCGGGACATTGAATTTTCTTGGTTTTTCACAAACCATCGGTGGGTTAAGTGGAACCTCACCTCTTTTGCTGGCGGGTCTTACACTCACTGTAAACACAACAGGTACGACTAGTTACGGAGGTATGCTTTCTGGACCAGGGAATCTTACTGTCGGAGGAACAGGGGTATTACAACTCACCGGAGTTAACATCTATACAGGACCTACCACCGTTAATGCAGGGACCCTGCAAGTCGGTGTCGGTGGTATGATTTTAGCATTATCACCCGTGACGGTGAACTCAGGAGGTACCCTGCAGGTTGACGGATCAATTCCCGGTTCACATATTACTGTAAACTCAGGAGGAACCCTCTCTGGTACCGGCAGTGTTTCTACTGTCACATTATTTGGGACTGTCTCCCCGGGAGATACCGTCTTTTCGTTAGCTAGGAATCTTTCCCAGACAAGTCACATCGGCACGTTGATTACAGGC
>JBGPMV010000070.1:0-8177 GCA_041487155.1 Rhabdochlamydiaceae bacterium | reverse complement strand
GCTGGCAGCTGGCTCCACACTTTGAAGCAGGATATGACTACAACTTTTATGATCGTAAGTTTACAGCCGAGCCATTTGTCATGTTCGACTGGGTCAGCAACTGGCAGGGGAGCTATAAAGAGCATGGAGATGGACCGTTTAATGCAGGGCAGAAGAGCCACTACTCGTCATTCCTGCGCTCAGAGACAGGTCTCAGGTTCTATGAAACCCTCCGCTATGACAGCTGGAATTTTACCATGGAAGAAAAAATAAGCTACGTGAACAAGAAACCATTCAAAGTCGGCAGAGTCAACGCGTTCCTCGTCGGGGCTCCTGGCTCGTTCACCGTAGAAACTCTGACGACGCCTCAGAACTTAGGAGTGGCCGAGCTGGAGCTTGTGTTCCAGCCGCATAAGCATCGGTATCCTTGCACAACTGTTGCCTATCAAGGAGAGTTCGGATCGATGTACCAATCGCATGTCGTTTCGCTGGAGCTGGCTTGGAGGTTTTAATACATAGTAGTAAATATTTTACCATCACATATAGCTTCCTCTTTCACGAAATCATTTATTAAGTTAAACTACCCCTCTAATTTCTTGAAAAATGGATACCCCTATGGATCGCAAGCACGAACTTTCATCGCCTGAAGAGACTCAAATCACTGAGAAGTCCAAGGAGCATCCGGTTGCGGCAAAGCTGTCGCCGGCTGTCCAAGATTTGGGTAAAAAGCTCGAAACTCTGACGTCGATTGAAGAAAAAATCCAGTCGTACCTCGATTTTATGAGGGCGGCGCTCAATGATAGAACGCCTCGATTTAAAGATTATTGGGATGCCAAACGGGAATGCCTGCCGCTGTTTAAGCAGTCGATCGCGCCTCATTCGCGCGCACAGCTTTGGGCAGCTTATATTGAGCTTTCAACGGAAGCCAAACATTTAAAAACGCTTCTCGATGAGCAATCGGCCTTTGCGATGGAGCAGATTGATCTGGCGATTCAATCGGTGGAAGCCGATTTAAACAAGATAGAGGAGCTTCTTGTACAAACTCCGGAGATCTATTTTCCGAACCAAAGTCTTTCCATCGGCGGAAAAAATGGGTTGTATGTGACTTTGCAAAAAGAGCTTCATTTGTTGAGCGCGTTTGCCGGCCGTGTTACAAGCCTTCGAAAAGAAGTGATCAAAACCGAAATGCGCATCCGTTTTAAAAATAAACTTTTTGAAAGGCTTTCCAATGCGGGGGATCGGATTTTCCCGAGGAGAAAAGAGCTGATTCAAACGATCTCAGCTGAATTCTTAAAAGATGTCATGCTGTTTTCTGAAGGGGCGTTTACCCCGGATAATTTGGCAAAACAGTCGGGATTTGAGCTGCGCGATGAGATTAAAACGCTTCAACAGTTTGCTAAAGAACTGACATTAGATACTCAAACGTTTACGAAGACCCGTTTGGAGCTAAGCCGGCTGTGGGAAATTCTCAAAGAAAATGACAAAGAGCGGAAAAAAGAGTTTGCCGAAAGACGGGAAGCGGATCAGAAGAATGTTCAGCTTGTTTTGGACAAAATCAAACCGTTTGCTGAAAGGTGCCAGGCCGAGACATTTACGCCTGAAGAGGCTTCTAAGCAAGCTAGCGAGATTCTTAATTTCATGAAGACGATCGACTTGGGCCGCGATGAAGTGCGGTATCTGAAAGACGAGCTATCTAAAGCGCGCGCGCCGATTTTTGACAGGCTTGCCAGGGTGCAAGAAGCCCGTGAGAAAGAGATTGAAGAGGGTCAGAGGCAGAAACGGGAAAAAATCGAGCAGTTTAAGCTGCGTCTTAAAGAGACGGTCGATCAAGTGGGAGTAGCTGCGGTCGAGGAGCTGAACGTTCAAAAAGAAAAGCTTCAGCAAGAGCTTGCTCTTCTATCTATGACGCATGCGGAAAAAGAGCTTCTGGAGCATGAAATCAAAGTGCTGAGAGATCTGATCAACGACAAGAAAGAAAAAGCGATGCTTGCCCTTACCCCTGAGCAAAAAGAGTCGCTGGACCATTTATATCAAGTGCTTGAAGAGTGGAAAGGACAAAAAATAGAGATCCGAGATCAGCTCGAGGTTTATCGTAAAGCTCTGGCAGGATCAGGATTTGATTTTGAAAAGGCAATGCGTTATAGAGAACTCATTGACAGTGAAAAAACAAGATTAGAGAAAGTGAATGCAGCCATTATTGAAGTTGAAACACAAATTGATAAGCTTGAAGGAACCTCTTAAGAAGGGGTCTTCTTCGCGCCTTATCGTCTTTGATCTTGATCATACGCTGATTTCAGTGGCCTCCAGCTATTTATATATGAAAAGCCTCTACGAACGGAGGCTGGTCTCCATAAAAACCCTCCTGAAGGCCCTTCTGATTAAGTGGAAGTTTTTTTTCTCGTCGATGAGCCTAGAAGAGCTCCATAAGCAAGTGTTCGATAAAATGCTCAAAGGTTTTTCTCTTGAAGCCCTCGAAGCTCATGTCGAGGAGTTTCTGCGGCAGCTTTTGCCTAAGGCGATTTATGAGCCTGCTTTTAATGAGCTCAAAGAGGCTCAGGAAAGAGGCGATTATATCGTTCTTCTTTCTAGCGCTCCCGACTTTCTCGTCCGTGCTTTTGCAAAGTATTTTAAAATCCCGAATTGGGATAGCACAGTCTACGCAGTTGACAAGAAGCGATGCTTATGCAACATTGCGAAATTGATGGTAGGATCGAAGAAAAAGCAGCGGCTGCTCGAGATTAGAAGGCGTCTGGGAATCTCTAAAAAACAGACTGTCGTCTACTCTGACAGCCACGATGACCTTCCTCTTTTCCTCCAGGCAGGCCAGCCGGTTGCCGTCAACCCGGATAGAAGGCTTGCTAAAATTGCAAAAGAGCTTAATTGGAGAGTTATCTGAAACGAGGTTTTTTTGGAGGCAGTTTCGACCCGATTCATAATGGGCATCTCCACCTTGCTTTAGAGCTTTTTGAAAGGCATCAGCTCGACGAGGTTTTTTTCTGCCCCACGAGTCAATCTCCCCACAAGAAAAACACCCCTCCTCAAGCCTCAAAAGATCATAGACGGGCCATGGTGACAGCAGCCATTTCACCTTTCCCGCAATTTACTCTCTTAGATTACGAACTTCAAAAACCAGCCTCCTGCTATACCATTGAAACGATGAGAACGCTCAAGGAAGAAGATCCTAAAGTTCAATATTTCCTTCTATTAGGCGAAGACGCTGCTCTTTCACTCCCGACCTGGAAAGAGGCGCTAGAGCTCATTAAGCTTGCACCTCCGCTTGTTGGAAGCCGCGAAAAAGAGTTACTATCCGAACTCAAAGGCGCAGATGCTGCGCTTATCAAAATGCTGAAGAAAGGATGGACCTCTATACCTCGTCTTGAAATCAGCAGCACATGGGTTCGTTCTAGAGTGAATAAAGGGGAATACGCAGGACATTTAGTACCGGGGAAAGTATGGGATTACATTCAAACACAGCAGCTCTACGTAAATCAGAAATGACGATTCCTGAGATGCCGATTTTAAATCGGATTGCTCAGGTTATTTTTGATAAAAAGGGGATGAACATCTTAGGCCTCGACGTTCGAGGAGTGTCATCGATGACTGACTACGTCATCATCGCCGAAGGGAATGTCGACCGGCATGTGATCGCAATTGGAGATGCGGTGATCGATATCCTCAAGAAAGAGGGGCAGAGCGCCATCCATGTCGAAGGGCTTCAAATGGGGGATTGGGTTGTCATCGACTTTCTTGACATCATGGTTCATCTTTTCATGCCGGGCATCCGAGAAAAATACCGCCTTGAAGATCTCTGGAAAGAAGGGCGGCTGCTCGACCTCACGATTGACACAAGTCATTAATTGTAAAATATTTATAACCATTGATAATCGATTGAAGTAATTGCTACTTTCCTGTATTCTGATAGCTACTTATGCAAAAGAAAAGAGTTGTTATTACAGGAATGGGCCTCGTCTCTTGCTTTGGCAATGATGTCGATGCATTCTATGAAGCGCTGCTGCAAGGTCGAAGCGGAGTGGGCCCTATTGAAGAATTTCCTTGTGAGGCCTATCCAACGCGCTTTGCCGCTGCCGTGAAAAAGTTCGATGTCGGCGATTATCTCGATAAAAAACAGGCGCGTAGAGTCGATCCCTTCATCCGCTATGCGATGGTTGCCGGTAAAAAAGCTTTGGAACATAGCGGGCTCAAAGGCGAGGCATTAAATGCTCTCCAAAAAAACCGCTGCGGCATTTTAATCGGTTCGGGCATGGGCGGCATGCAGACCTTTACAACCGGGGTAGAAACTCTCATCAAAGAGGGCTACCGCCGGATGTCTCCGTTCTTCGTCCCTTTTATCATTACAAACATGGGAGGCGCGCTCCTTGCCATTGATACAGGCTTTACCGGGCCTAACTATTCGATTTCGACAGCATGTGCGACATCCAACTTTTGCATCTACTCGGCCGCAGAGCATATCCGTAGAGGCGATGCAGATCTGATGGTCTGCGGGGGAGCAGAAGCATCGCTGACGCCTGTTGGATTAGGCGGGTTCGTTGCTTGTAAAGCGCTCTCTGAAAGAAACGACGCTCCGCAAAAAGCGTCCCGTCCGTGGGATAAAAATCGAGACGGCTTTGTCATAGGAGAAGGGTCGGGCGTTTTAGTTTTAGAAAGTTTAGAGCATGCGCTTGCAAGAGGCGCTCACATCATTGCAGAATATCTTGGCGGCAGCACTAATTGCGATGCGTACCACATGACGTCTCCTCGCGAAGACGGCTCCGGAGTGGCCAAGTGCATAGAGCTTGCCATCCAAAATGCCGGCATCCCCAAAGAACACATCAATTATATCAACGCCCATGCAACCTCGACTCCTGTGGGAGATATGTGTGAAATCCTCGGTGTTAAAAAATACTTCGGAGATCATCTTAAAAACATCTCGATTAACTCAACCAAGTCGATGATCGGCCACTGTTTGGGAGCTGCCGGCGGCATTGAGGCCATCGCAACAATTAAAGCGATCCAAACGGGGAAAATCCATCCGACCATCAATGTGGACGATCCCGAAGAGATCATGGCGGGGATCGACTATGTTCCCAATCAGCCTCGCATGAAACACGTGACGGCTGCACTCTCTAATTCATTTGGGTTTGGCGGGCATAATTCGTCGCTGGTGTTTGGCCCGTATAAGCAGGATCGATAGATGGATGTTTTTCATGAAGCTTCATTTGGAATCATCCCGATCCAGAACATCGATCAGGAGTGGAAAGTTTTGCTCATACTGCATAAAGGAGGCCGCCACTGGGCCTTTCCTAAAGGCAGGGGCAACCCGGGAGAAACACCGATCGATTCTGCCAAACGGGAACTGAAAGAAGAAACCGGCCTTGATGTTGAAAAGCTTCTTCAAGATGAGCCCCTCACCGAGAGATATGAGTTCCGCCGCAAAGGACAGACCGTGATCAAAACAGTTCAATATTTTCCTGCCTATGTCAGCGGAGAGGTTCGACTTCAGCCCGAAGAAATCCAAGATTCAAAATGGGTCTTGCTCAAAGAAGCCGTCCGTCATTTGACCTTCCGCGAAGCCAGAGAGATGTGCCGCATGCTCGTCAGGCAATTGAATTTATAAAAATTATCGCTTATACTTGCGTTCATAGGTAGAAAATGGTTGAACTATTAGATCTTAAAATCGACGTCGTATTCAAAGATTTTTTTGGCGATAAAAGCAGTCAACTAATTTTAGAAGACTTCATTAATACAGTCTTAGAGCTCAAAGGAAAAGATCGAATCGAAATCGTAGAGTTTTTAGACCCTCGAAAAATGAGAATTGAGATTGGAAGACCGACGACATTTGTCGATCTCTCCGTCAAGACAAAAGGGGGCGAGCGCTATATCATCGAGATGCAAACCTACAATCACGAAGGGTTTGACAAAAGGCTCCTTTACTATCTTGGCAAAGACTTCCCCAAGGTGCATGTAATTGCCATTGTCGATTTTCATCGAAGTGAAAGAACTAAAAATGGAATTTTAAATGATAAGAAAGTCGTTGAAACCTACCGTTTTAGTCCCTCCATCTCCTCTTCCAATAACCACCTCTTCGATCAGTGGAAGGCAACCCTGATTGACCTCAAGAAATTTCCAGATAAACCTCTTTCCCAACTTAAAACAGACAAAGACAAATGGCTCTACCTGCTGAAGAGTTCATCGCTTCTCAAAGAAAAAGAAACAAGCGTCTTAAGAAAAGATCCTGTATTCGGACGTGCTCTTGCAAGGCTTGAGAGACTTTCTTCAGATCCAAAAACCAGGAAAGCCTATGAGAATAGCATCAATGAGCAAAGGGACAATCAGGCTATTTTAGAAGCTGCCTTGAAAGCAGGCCGCGAAGAAGGTGAACGTGTAAATCATAAGAAAAACCTAGAAGAAGGCAAACGTTTAGGCTTTAAAAAAGGCATTGAAGCTGGCCGCCAAAAAGAAAAGTTAGAAATTGCAAAAGCTCTTCTTAAAAAGCTGCTTACAATGCAGGAAGTTGCAAAAATTACCGGCCTTTCTCTCAAAGAGATTAAATCTCTTAAGATTTAACATGTTTTGGAAGCAGAAAATACAACTGTTTGTGCGCCACTGCAACTTCTCAGATGTCAGCCAGCATAAGGGACGCGTTCCGGGCTTTTCCAGACAAAAATGCCATGAGAACCTGCTTGAAACCATCGACCGCAAACGGGTCGACGTTACGTTTCTTTTAGATACTTTTCATCCATCTAAAACATCCCATTTTATCTTAGGGCAAACCGAGTTTCCCGTGATTGAAATCAAAGAGGGAACCGAGACAGGATCATTTCTTCGCCTACTTAATCATGTCACATCGCTCAAGCTCAAAAAAGATACCATCGTCTATTTCTTAGAAGATGATTATCTTCATAAAGAAGGATGGGTCGATGTCCTTTTAGAAGGGTTTACCGTTCCGAACGTCTCCTATGTCACCCTTTTTGACCACCGCGATAAATATTTTTTGCCGATGTATCAAGAGCTTCAGTCCCAACTTTTTCATACCGCAACCTGCCACTGGAGAACAACTCCCTCAACCACCAACACGTACGCCATGCGCGCCCAAACGCTTCTAGACCATCTACCGATCCATCAGAAATTTTCTGAGGGACGAAAGATTACAGCGGACCATGAAAAATTTCTTGAACTTACCCGCTCAGGCGCCCGGCTTATTTCATCCATTCCCGGCTGGTCGACGCATATTGATGCAGGAAATACCTCGCCTTGTGTAAACTGGGAACAATTCTTTGAAAAGGGGGCTACACATGAACTCAACTGCAATCATCCAAGCTGAAAATCATTCAGGACTTAAAAACCTGCTGCTCGTTTTAGGAGTGACGTTTTTAATTGTGCTCTCCGGCCGCATTGCCATCCCGCTTCCCTTTACTCCCGTTCCCATCGCGATTCAAGGCCATGTCTGTCTTCTCACAGCCGTTCTTTTAGGACGCCGTCTGGGAACTCTTTCCATTGCTCTTTTTCTTTTAATGGGCGCTCTCGGCCTTCCCGTTTTTGCAATGGGCAGCGCCGGCCTTGCCACACTGTTAGGGCCTCGCGGCGGTTATTTAATCGGCTATCTTCTCGCTGCATGGGTGACTGCAACGCTTATTGAGCGCAGACAATTTTCTTCTCCACGGCTTAAGACGCTGGCCATAGGCTTAGGAAACCTCGTGATCTATGCTTGCGGGCTTCCTCAGCTCGCCGTTTTTGTGGGAGCCGAGAGGGTGATGCTTCTGGGAATGGTGCCATTTTTGGCAGGGGACTTGTTCAAACTCTTCATTAGCTATCGCGTACTTAAAAGGGCTACTAGTTAACCTTTTCTATAGGGAGATTCAAATTTTTTTCCAACTTTTGCAACTTGTTTAGACAGATTGTCTGAACGAGCGCTTGCCTCTTCGGGTGTAACGATCTTATCAGTAAGCGGCGGGCTATTTTCATCATCAAAGCGAGCTGACTTTTTAAAGATTGTTCCTGCCTTAGTCTCTTGTTTTCTCGGCCCAAAAAACCCTGCAGTAACCTCATGGTTTTGAGTAATTTTCATATTTGACATACCGTCCTCCTTACGTAGGCTCCTCTTGTGGGCATCCCCAGAATCGCTGCAGTAGCGCGCATTTTAGGGTACCCATGTTTTCGCCATTATAGAAATTAGTTAATTTAGACAAATAAAAATCTGC
>JBGPMV010000069.1:0-8266 GCA_041487155.1 Rhabdochlamydiaceae bacterium | reverse complement strand
GATGACTTCGGCGGGTTCTTCCCCTGAGTTAGCCTTAGAGAGCTTTACGGTTAGTTCCGACCCTTGCTCTTTTGGTCTTACAGTCTCATATATGAGAAGCGTTACTTTCGGTCTATCCGACCGTAGGTCTTTCGACGCTCAGCGTTATACAAAAAAAGGAAATACGGACAATATAAAATTGAAGAGGCACGCTAACCCCGTCCTAAAGGACAAGGTTTGCGCGTGCCCACGGATCAAATATGTTCCCTACCCTCTAATTACCGGCTTTACCACGGGGATTGCGGTGATTATTTTTTCAACCCAGATCAAAGATTTTTTCGGCCTGAAAATGGGAACCCCGCCCGCGGACTTTGCCTCGCAATGGGTCTCGTATTTTGACGCTTTTTCCACTTTTAATCCCCTAACTTTGTCCCTATCGGCGGGAACCTTAGCCGTTATTTTACTGATCCGCCGCTTCGTTCCTCAGATTCCCTGGGGGATCAGCGCGATTGTTTTTGCAACGGCTCTTTGCTTAGGGCTTCATTTGCCGGTTGAAACAATTGAGTCGCGGTTTGGCCAGATCCCTAGAAGCTTGCCCATCCCCTCTTTTCCAAGCTTTTTAATTCCAGCGGGACAACTGAAGGCAATCTTCGTGGATGGGTTCGTCATCGCATTTTTGGGAAGCATTGAATCTCTTCTTTCTGCTGTCATTGGCGATGGGATGATCGGAGGAAGGCACCGTTCTAACTGCGAATTAATCGCCCAGGGAGTTGCCAATTTCGGATCGGTTCTTTTCGGTGGAATTCCTGCAACGGGAGCCATTGCCAGGACTGCGGCAAATGTTAAGACTGGCGCACAAACTCCCATGGCGGGAATGATCCATGCCGTGGTTCTATTTTTGATCCTGTATTGTTTAGCGCCTCTCGTCAGTCAAATTCCACTGGCTGCCCTTTCCGCTGTCTTGGTGATGGTCTCTTGGAATATGAGCGAAATGAGTCATTTCATCCGCCTTTTCAGAGCTCCCTACGAGGATCGGATGATTCTTTTGACGGCATTTCTTCTAACGGTATTTATCGATCTGACAGTTGCCATCTCCGTTGGGATGATTTTGGCCAGTTTTCTCTTTATGAAACGGATGAGTCAAATGTCAAAAGCAGTCTCTTTATCTCAAATTTTTGTCCAGCATCAAGCCGATTTTCCAGAGAAAACAGATCCTGAAGACATCTCTAAAAAAGTAGTGCCTCCAGGAGTCGAAGTCTATGAAATTCAGGGCCCCTTCTTCTTCGGCGCGGCTAATATGCTGCGAGATCTTTTAATAACCCCTAAGCCCGCGCAAAAGATTTTCATTCTTCGCATGCGGGCGGTTCCAATGATTGATGCATCCGGAATGTATGGGATAGAAGAGTTCCATGACCAATGCAAGAAAAAACATATTATTCTTTTTCTATCCGGGGTTCACGGCCAGACAAGGAAAGATCTTAAAAAATTTGGGCTTATAGATGCAATTGGAGAGCAGCACATTTTTTCAGATATTGATGCTGCTCTTGAAAAAGCAGGAGAAATTCTCAAATGATCCGTGCATTTACTTCTAGTAATTTGTTACAAAGTTTACTACACTGAGGTCCATATGTTCAAAAATAAACGAGTTCTTAGTGTTTTTGTTCTTGCCATGCTCAACGTATCTGTCATGGCAAGCCTTCGCAACCTTCCTCTAGTTTCCGAATACGGCTTAGGGGCTATCTTTTACTTTTTGCTGGTCGCACTGATGTTTTTAGTCCCCTCCGCTTTGATTTCGGCAGAGCTTGCAACGGGCTGGCCTAAAACCGGCGGGGTTTATGTTTGGATTCGTCAAGCGTTAGGAGACAGATGGGGATTTTTTGCAATCTGGGTTCAATGGGCCCACAACCTCTCCTGGTATCCGGTGATTCTGTCGTTCGTTGCATCGACCTTGGCGTACGTCATCGACCCGGAGCTGGCGCAAAACAAGTACTATATTTTAACGGTAATTCTGGTGTTCTACTGGGGAATGACCCTTTTAAACTATTTGGGCATTAAAACATCGAGCTGGTTTTCCACGCTTGGCGTGATCTTGGGAACGATCCTTCCGGGCGTGCTGATCATCTCTTTAGGCGCTTACTGGGTGTTTGAAGGACGCCCCTCTAACATTTCGTTTGATTGGGCATCGGTTGTGCCGACGCCAAAAAAGCTTGACAACCTTGTATTCTTAGCCGGGATGTTTTTAGCGTTTGCAGGCCTAGAAGTCACAGGGGCCCATGCCAGCCAGGTGCAAAATCCTCAAAAAAATTACCCTAGAGCCATTATTATTGCTGCATTGATCACCTTTTTTATCTTCATGCTGGGATCGCTTTCAGTCTCAGTCGTTATCCCAAAAAATGAAATCAGCCTAGTTTCCGGCCTCATCGAAGCTTTTGAGAAGTTCTTCAGCCGTTATAATTTGCAAGGGCTGCTCTCACCAATGGCCATTTTACTTTCCGTAGGAGCCATTGCCGAAGTAAATGCTTGGATTATCGGGCCGATCAAAGGACTCTATGCAACCTCTTCTAATGGAGATTTGCCTCCGTTTTTTCATAATCTAAACAAAAACGGGGTTCCGACCCATCTCCTCCTGCTTCAAGCGGTCATTGTATCAGTTGTTTCTTTGGTGTTTCTTAAAATGCCAACGGTCGGCGCTTCTTATTGGATTTTGACTGCCCTATCTGCCCAAATCTACTTGATCATGTACATTTTAATGTTCATCTCGGCAGTCAAGCTCAGGTACTCCCAACCCAAGGTTCACAGACCTTATCGCGTTCCTTTTGGAAAGGCCGGGATTTGGACGGCAGCCATATTTGGGATCTTAGCATCCCTCTTTGCTATTTTTATCAGTTTTGTTCCGCCCGGACAGCTGATGACAGGAAGCGTCTTATTCTATGAATTTTTCCTTATTCTTGGACTTACTGTGATGTGCGGCATACCGCTGATCATCCACCTGTTTAAAAAACCGAAATGGATCCGGCAGGTCAAGCATGATGAGTAGCGCCCCTTTAGCAGAACAGCTAAGGCCGCTATCCTTAGATGAGATTGCTGGCCAAACGCATTTAATCCAAACAGACGGTTTTTTAGCTCATCTAATCAAAACCAAAAGACCTCTTTCCCTTTTATTCTGGGGACCGCCCGGATGCGGGAAGACGACGCTGGCCCGCCTTTATGCAAAATCGCTCGATGCCCAGTTTTATCCCATCAGTCCGCTGATGCAAGGAGTTTCCGATCTAAAAAAGCTGATCGAAGAGCAAAAAAACCATCCCCTCTTGCAAAAACGGCTCGTCATCTTTGTCGACGAGATCCATCGCTTTAACAAAGCCCAGCAAGATATCTTCCTCCCCTACCTTGAAAATGGAACTTTGATCTTGATTGGAGCAACAACGGAAAACCCCTCTTTTGCTCTTAATAAAGCGCTTCTCTCCCGCCTGCGCGTGCTCCAACTCAAAGCTCTCACCGATGAAGAGCTCTCTCAGATCCTTTCCCGTAGCGAGCAAAAAGTCGGACCTCTTCTACTCACCCCTGAGGCGCGGACGGTTTTAATTCAGATGGCCCAAGGAGATGCACGGCACCTCCTCAACCTTGTTGAAAACATCCAAGGCACCGAAGGGGAAATTGATCCGGCAAGACTCCAAAACCTCGTCCAACGCAGATCGGCTCTCTACGATGCCCATGATGATGTCCATCACCAACTGATCTCCGCCCTGCACAAATCGGTTCGAGGATCCGACCCTGATGCCGCGCTGTACTGGCTTGCCCGGATGTTAGAAGGGGGCGAGTCTCCTGCCTATCTTGCTAGGCGCATCGTCCGCATGGCCGTTGAAGACATCGGCCTTGCCGACCCTCAGGCGCTTCAAGTAGCCCTGCAAGCTTCCCAAGCATTTGATCAGCTCGGCTCCCCTGAAGGTGATTTAGCTCTTGCCCAGGCTGTTGTCTACCTCGCCTTGGCTCCCAAAAGCAACGCCCTTTACACCGCCTATAAAAAAGCCCAAACATCTGCTCAAGAATCGACTCAAAAAACGCCCCCTCCTTGGATCATCAACGCTCCCACTTCGCTCATGAAAGAACTCGGCTACGGGGAGAGCTATCAGTATGACCATGATCTTGCAGACGCTTTTTCTGGGCAGAATTATTTCCCTCAAGACATGGCAAGACCCTGGTATTATCGTCCTGTGGAAAGGGGTTTTGAGCGTGAGATGAAGAAAAGAGTCGATTATTTTGAGGCTCTCAGAAAAAAAAAGACCCCTCTATGAGTTGTGGCGATCTCAATAACAACCGTTCCTGAGGCCATCAACCCATAGAGAGGATAGAAGTTATTTTAACTTGAGCTATTTAGATCGGAAATTTATGCATGACATAAATCGTCCGGTCAAGACCTCTCTTAGAGGATATGGTTACCCAAGTTCTGACGCTTAAAATCTAAGTCTTAAGCAATCATTCTAACTTCTTTAAAACAGGCTCTACCTTTAATTTAAAATATTTCTATTAAGTTTGCAACTATTTTTTGCACAAAATCAAACAAAATCGTATAATGCTACCCACTTCAAGGAGTTAACATGTTTCTTAATGCAATAGCCAAGCCTATCCAGAATCTCTATTCAGAGATACCTGGGAATACACACTCTGATAAAGCGGCCTATGTCGGCAAAAAAGCCCTATGGGTGATCCCCTTAGCCGCATCAGGTTATTTTCTTAGTGGCCGCATGTCATCACAGACCGCGATATGGTGTATGTCAATGGTGCCCATTTTTGGAATAGGAGTTATGTTTCGAGATGGAATCATCGCAGCTAAAAAAATCAGTCCAACAGCTTCCAGGACACATAATTGGATGTACTTTTGCATGGCATATTCTGCAGCTTACTATGCTGCTATCAATTTCAGATTTCTTTTTCCGAAAAAAGCAAGAGATCAAGAGCCACCTGCTATAGCACCCTCGTTCTATTCTCGAGCTTTTGACGTCCTGCTCAAAGGGGCATTCCTTCCAATCCCATTCCTATATAGGCCTAAAACAACCCTGGCAGGCATAGGATTAGGAGTTTGTGTGGTTAAATATAGCGAGGGCCTAAAGAATTGGATCTTCACAACGGTAAATTCAACAGCGGATCTATTAATAGCAAGTGGTTTCAAAAGAGACAATGTGGATGCAGTGCGCGTTCCTTATTTGAAGAACGTGCAAGAGGATTACAATAAGCTTAACACACTTCCGTCTCAAGCAAGCAGGATAGCTAAAATTTGGAAGGAATGGAACTATATGGCTTGCTCGGTTGCATCCCCTTCAGCTGCAGTCATAAAAAGCATCGAGCAAGGGAGGCTTCTTTTCCTTTTATTTGGCTATGGAAAAACACCTCCCCCCACGGAAACGCCGCCTCCTGCTGTGAAGGAGAAGGAGGATTAAAATTCCTCAGAGGTGCACTGACGGTGATCCGGCTTTCTTCGGGAAGCTTAAAAAGTTTGTCTTCAAGTTTTGTCTGCTAATCAAGGAGTTAACATGTTTCTTAATGCAATAGCCAAACCGATCCAGAATCTCTATTCAGAGATACCTGGGAATACACACTCTGATAAAGCGGCCTTTGTCTGTGGGGCGACCCTTTTTGCCGCATCGGGTTATGTTCTTAGAGAACGCGTGTCATCGATCAGAGTGATACTACTCATGCAGAACGTGCCATTTGTTGCAGCAGCGCTACAATACAAAGAAATTTCACAATTCGTCCATGGATATGGAATAGAACCTGCATATCAAAACTTCATTTCGCAAGCCTCCTTTTCATTTGGGATAGGGGTAATGGTGCATGAAGCCCTCATCTCTGTAAAAGCATTCAGAAATAGATCATCTTGGACAGATCGTATTATGTACTTTTGCTTGACTTATTCCGCAGCTTACAAAGCGTATACCTATTTCAGCTCTCTTTTTCCGAAAAAAGAAAAGAGAGCTTCTACAGAGGAGGCTTTTTACTTTAATCTCGTGCTTAAATGCGCATCTATTCCTATCCAACTCAAATATCACCCCAAAGAAACTCTATTCGGCTTAGGACTAAGCGCTCTCTTTGCAATAACAGGCTCTATTGCTACCCCTCCGCCTCAAGCGAGCAAAGTAGCTAAAATCTTCCGCGAATTCAACTACATGGCTCTATCGGTTGCTGATCAAACTGGTGCCATCATGAGCAGCTTCGAGCAAGGGAAGGATCTCGCCAATTTATTTGGCTATGGGGGGAAAACTCCCCCTTCCCCCAGGAAACGGTGATGATCCGGCAATTAAGGAGTTAACATGTATCTTAAAGCAATTGCCGAACCTTTCCAGAATCTCTATAGAGAGATCCCCGGAGATACACACTCTGATAAAGCGACATTTCTCGGCAGAAAAGCCTCAGAAACAATCCCTTATGCTGCTGCAGGGTATCTTCTAAGAGGCCGCGTGTCATCGACAGTGATGATACAACTCATGTGGTGCATGCAACATATTGTAGCACCGCTACATGACAAAGATATTTCACAAGTAGTCCATCTATGTGGAATAGAACCTAAAGCTCAAGACTTTATCTTGCAATTTTCCTTTTCATTTACAATGGGGGTAAAGGTGAAAGAAGCCATCAACTCTGCCAAAATATTTAGAAATACATCCTCTTGGACTGATGGTTTTATGTTCTTTTGCTTAGCTTATTCGGCAGCTCTCTTCACGTATGGCTGTTTCAGTTCTCCTGTTCCGAAAAAAGAAAAGACAGCTTCTACAGAGAAGGCTTTTCACTTTAATCTCCTGCTTAAATGCGTATTTCTTCCTATCCAACTCAAATATCGCCCCAAAGCAACTCTATTAGGCTTAGGACTAAGCGCTATCTTTGCAATAACAGGCTTTTTTGAATCCCCTCCGCCTCAAGCGGGTAAAGTAGCTAAAATCTTCCGCGAATTCAGCTACATACCCTTATCGGTTGCTGACCCTATCTATGCAATCATGAGCAGCCTCGAGCAAGGGAAGGATCTCGCCTATTTATTTGGCTATGGAAAAAAAACTCCCCCTTCCCCCACGGAAACGCCGCTTGCTGAGATGTAAAAGTAAAATTCTGCAGGGGTGCGCTGACGGTGATGATCCGGCTTGCCAAGGGAAGCTTAAGGAGTTTATCTTCAAGCTTTGCAAGGCAGGCGTCCGAGTAGGTTGTTCCATATAGATAGACGCAGGTCGCTTCTTGAAAATCGTACGTGGTAAAATCTTGGCATAAAAATGTAACGTTTTTATTAGCAAGACGCTGAGCTTTATGAATAAAAGAGGGCGTAAGATCAATGCCGGTTGCTCTGCAGCCAAAAAAATGAGACAAAAAGAACACCGCCCGCCCCCTTCCACATCCTAAATCAACAAAATGATCCGTCGGTTTTAAGTCAACTGCCTGGGCGATCGCGTAAAGGGCTCTCAGCGGGGTTTCTCCATAGGGAAAAACCTGTGCGCTTGTGTAGGGGTTGGGACCGGATAGAAGCTCTTGATCAAGCGCCTTGAAGGCAGCATCGTGATAAAACTGATCTGAGACCCACCGCTGCTCTTTCCACTCAAAGAGGGGAACTTTCAAGCGGTAATACATTTGAGATAGGAAGTCTAACATTGGAGTATGAGAGGAATAGAATCGGTGATTTGAGGATCGCCTTCAAACTGCAGAGGACCGGGATTTTCATAAGCGGAGTGTTGCATCCAGGCGGCGCGGTTTTTTTGAAGCGTTTGGTACGGTTTGCCACTGAGGTCAACAAGCGCTTTATCGATGACCGGTTTTACTACTCCATTTCTTTCCTGCAGTTTGAGAAGAGAAGCGAGCGGCGCGCCGCCAAAGGTCCACTCAGAAGGAGGCTTTTGAAGCTCTCCCACATAGGCCATGAGCGCAGTATGGCGATGGAGCACGAGAAGAGCTGCGACGATGCCGAGCGTGTAGCTATAATTGGCGTCAAAGTTGGAGGGATGGCCACAGCGCCCTTCATACCCGTAAAAATGAGGGATGGGGTCGAACTTTCCTTTAAAGCCGCACTGCTTGAGCTCTTTTTGCAGCGCCTCGATGAAAAAGAGTTCTGTAGAGATGTGAGAAAGATTGATATTGCCGTGGGAGTCTTTTGGAAGATCTGCTGCCTCAAGCGTTGCTTCTAAAAGCCCCTCCGGGACCAGGACTAACCCGTAGGGAGTCTTTTCGCGAGACTGGACCCACTCTGCAAGCTCTTTAATCTGGGTTTGAAAAGGTTTTTTCTCCTCAGAGATGAGTGTGATATTGGGATGGGTTT
>JBGPMV010000068.1:0-8270 GCA_041487155.1 Rhabdochlamydiaceae bacterium | reverse complement strand
TCAATGAATCTTGCTTGGATCGTCGTCGATGATTTTAAAGCTGCAGTCAAATACTACACAGAAGTTGTAGGCCTGACACTCATGGAACTCAATGATGCGATGGGATGGGCAGAACTTCAAGGAGAAAACGGCGCTCGCATGGGAATTGGGAAAAAACATGAGATGAGCAACATTCTACCAGGACAAAATGCGATTTTGACATTTTCTGTCTCTGATCTTGACCGCTCAAAAGCTGAAATGGTTCAGAAAGGGGCAGAGTGTGTTGGAGACATCGTTGAAATTCCTAATCATGTGCGCATGCAGCTGATCAAGGATTTAGACGGCAACCAATTTCAGCTCGTTCAATTATTGAATAAGAGGGATGCCCTATGGTCGATCTAGCCTTGGACCTTCCTATAAGAAGGCCTCAAGATGGTGTACCTCCTACTCCACCTATTCACCTATGGCAATTTCAAGATTTTTTTGATGATGAACCCCTTCCACTTCATCCATTGCATTTTCAGCATCATCTAGCACCTTTTCTACTTCATCATATAGATGTTCCCGTATGGCCGCATCCCCCTCATATAGTACACTTTCCACTTCATATACCAAATCTACCTCCACCGCCTTTTCACCCGTCTTTTCACAATTCAGAAAGAGACCGTGTGTATAAAAAGACTGATCTTTATGTATCTATTGCTATTGTGGTTTTTTTCGTCTGGCTTATTTTTTTTATTGCAAAACAAGAACCCATGCCGCCACCAAAAATTGACCCTTATAAGTTTATACCAACCATGCCATCGCTAACAAAAATTGAGCCTTATAACCTTACAGCAGCCATGCTAATGCCACCGAAAATTGAGACTTTTAAGTTTACAGCAATCAAGCTATCGCCACCCAAAATAGAGCTCTCTAAGTTTTCACCGGCTAGAATGCCGTGGATTAAAATTTAAAATTGCCGCCGAATGAGAGGCCTTGTTCGTCGAACATTTGAACCTCGGCAAAAAGGTCAAACTTTTTTCCGGGGGAAAGTGTGCATCCGATGGCAAGTCCAAACCGATCTCGGTTCCTCATTTTAAAATGTGAATGGGATAAAATCGCACGAGGAATACCGCTGACCGATGAGTGAACATTGGAATATTTAACTCCAAGATAGGGCGTGAGCCAATCGGCTGTGTAAGAGAGGGCAAAAGAAGCTTGCCATTCACAATATTTAAGATGGCCGCCGGTGTTTTTTGATGCGCCATTCACTGCCATCCACTTCATACCAGGATTTGCCCATTGGATTTTTCCATCGATCCCAATGACAATTTTTTTCCATTGAGAGAGTAAAAATCTTCCTCCGGTTCCGGCTGTCCAGCCATCATGCGTCTCATATTGCCTTCTCTTATTATCTGAATGAGGACGGTTGGAAAGCTCGCCGTTCATCGACCCGGCCATTCCATAAATCTCTGCACGATCCAGATAACCAAAGGCCAGTACCCCCTGATCAAAAGAAAGGGTCGTCTTATCAATCCGGCTATGTCCATGGCTACAGGCCCGCAGCTTCCGATCGGCGACACGATCTCCAAGGTAGCCCATTTTGAGGCCAAAGGAAGCGTCTTGGGAAATCCAAAAACCGTCGTCAATGATTTGAGGCTCTGCAGGGTTTCCCATGTAAAGAGCCTGAATCGAACCGCAAACTGCAACCATCAAAAGGATTAAATATCTCATTTTTGTTATTCTAGCCCCTTTAGAAAATAAAGGTGTAGTGTGAAAGAATTCGATCGTTTTTTCAAAGAGATTCCGGAAATAAAATCTCGTGCAATGTTTGGCGGACACGGCCTCTACAAACACGGAGTGATTTTTGGGATCATTGCGCAGGGCGCTATCTATTTTAAAGTCGATGCGACCAATCTGAAAGAGTATGTGGCGGCAAAAAGCGAGCCCTTCACCTACACCAGCGCTTCTGGAAAACCTGTCTCAATGTCGTACTGGAAAGTGCCTGATTCTATACCGCACGCAGTCACAAATTGAGTATTTGGACTCTGCGAGACAAAGCCCAATCGAAGTTTACGCTCCGAACGAAGAGGACCATTCCCGAGTAGGGAAGGCCGATGAGGAGGATCGATTGGGCAAAGTCGGAGCCAGTCCAAATCCTCAATTTGTGACTGCGCGCGGTATTTTTTAAAAAACAAAAAGGCGCTGGAGAAATGGATTGAAACCTCTATGGCAATTAATTTAAAAAAATCGACCAAGCGTCTTTCCCCAGCCAGGTCTTAACAAGAGGAAGCGGAGCACCCGTCACGCCTGCTCGATCCGTTTTCCACACTTCAAGCTTGAGCGTGATGGGATGAATCACAAAACTAAAATATCCGTTCGGCCAGTTCGTATCGGCAAAAAGAAAAATCGAGGGAGCCAGCTTAAGCTCGCGCATCTGAGCTCTAATTTCATCGGGAGAGAGGTCTATTGAAAATTTGTACATGAGCTGAAACAGCTCTTCCGATGACAGAAACGGAGGAAGTGCAATCTTGTCATTTTGTAAAAGCGCTTTACATTTTTCTGAAGGAATCAGCGGAAGGGTTTGAAAAAGAAACGATCCAAGAACATCTTCGGGAATGTGCTTAACTTCTTTTGCAAACTCTTCTAGAGTCATTGAAGTTTTCAGCGTGCCTTGGGTGCCGATTCTTCGATAAAGCTCTTGCTGCTCGTCTTTTGAAAGTTGTTGTTCTAGATAAAACTCCTTTGCCGGCGCCATCCACTCATCTCGAATCCATGTATAGGTAAATCCTGAATCATTCCAAGCTTCATAGAACGTCGGCATCCCCGGCAGGAGCAAACAGACATGGGTCGGCGATTGGAACAAAAATGCCTCTTGCTTATCTTTTGCAAATCGATGGGTGATAGAGGGTGGAAGCCCTTTCATCGTTTCAACAATGAACGTAAAAAGATCGAGCTCATCTTGAATCGGCCTTTGTTCGAACTTTAGCGGAGATACTTTTCGGTAGTACAGAGAGGCGATTTGCTCGACCGATCCGCCGGCGCTATAAGCCCATGGAAGCCTACCCCGCTTTTTGGCTCTTGCTATGCAGCTCTCCAAAAACTGTTTTGTATGAAGATGCTGCAAAATGGTTGTTGTCAGGTCTGTGACCAGCAGCTTTTCAAACGGCTCTTTGCAAAAATGGGAGAGCGGCGTTTCCGTCGCTCTAAAAAAATCGTCTAGCGAAGAAATAAACTGCTCTTGATCATAGATCCGTGTCCACAGCGAGCTGTCGCTCCTGCCATGTTTATAGATGAGCCTAAACCCTGCTTGGCGGTCTTCATAGAAATCTGCCGACTCTTCTCTAAACTCGGGATCATAAATTTCTTGAAAGAAGCTCTTAAAAAAAGCTGTATAGTGATCGATCATGAACGGAAGAAATCCGGCGATGCCTTTTTCATTTTCTTGGGCTTCCTTATAAAGGTCCTGGCATGCTTGAAGATGGTGCGCTTTGCCGATTGCCTCGGCTTTGATCCGTCTTAACTCTTCTTGCGATCTTGCTTGACTTGCGAGCGTTTCAGCGGCTCTTAGCTGCTCGTGCGCTATCACCGCATCTTGGTAGCTTTTCTCAGAAACTGCGTGCGCCTTGTGGAGTTTTTCTTCAAGAGCTCGATGTAAAATAGCGCCGATTCCGTCCGGTTCTTGTGGCGGAAGGCCGACGCTCCAGCCGAGATTCCATTTTGAAAATTCCATTTTAATATCGCAATACGAGGCGAGCGTAAATTCCCAAATTTTTAAAAGAGCGTTATTCACAAAATTTTTCTGACCGACACTGAGGCAAAATGGGGCTGCGTATTCAACTCCTTCTACGACACGCGTTAAGCGCCCTTTTGAAAGCAGTTCATAAAGATCATCAATGAATAGATCGAGATGAAACTCCTGAACCTCAATGGCGGGCGCTGTTGCAAAGCACGAGCCGATGCTTTGCCGAAGAGGAGTAAGACAGGCAGCGACAGCTGCACGCTTAATATGAAAATCTTGCAGCTTTACTCCAGGTGGAAGATCTAAAGTCCACTGGATGACTTCTTGTGCAAACGCATGGCATAAGGGGAGCGAAAATCGACGAAATTTTTGAATGAACTGCGGGTCAGAGCGCCATTTGTTTAAAAATCTTTGTTGATGCTCTAGGATAGCACCATCCGAATATCCCCGAAGATCAATTGGAAAATGTCTAGCTGTGATCTGGTGCCTAAGCTCTCCTTTTTCACTCACGAGCTGCTCGGCTATTTGACGTGCCTGAACGAGCGCGCGGAAGCAAAAAGATTCTTGAGGCCCAAATGTGTCTTTGGTTTTTTCTGCCATTCGCTTAGAATACAGTATCGTAGAGTTTTGTAACTACCTCCTCAATTCAGGAATTTATGGATATTATTGTTAACGGAAAACCTTTTAATGCTCATGAGATGCACTCGGCAAAAGAGATCGCAGAAAAACTTCACCTCAACGGTCCTGATCAGGCGCTTGCGGTTAAAATCAATGGCACCCTCCGCGACTTAGACACCCCCATCAAAGCAGGCGATGAGGTTGAATTTATCTCGTTTGATACCCCGCTTGGAAAAGAGATTTTTTGGCACACGTCAGCCCATGTGCTGGCACAAGCCATTCTCAGGCTTTTTCCCAATGCAAAGCCCACGATCGGCCCTCCGATTGAACAAGGGTTCTATTATGATTTTGCAGACCTGACAATCTCCGACGAAGATTTTGAGAAAATTGAAAAAGAAGTTCAGAAAATCATCGACGAAAACTACTCTACGAAGCGGCATGTTCTAAAAGACAAGGCCGATGCGATCGCCCGCTTCAAGTCCAATCCCTTCAAAGTCGAACTCATCGAAGGGTTTGATCAGGGAGAGATTTCTGCCTACGAACAAGGAGAGTTTTTTGATCTCTGCCGCGGACCTCATATCCCTAAGCTTGGAAAGATCAAAGCGTTTAAAGTGCTCAAAACATCCGGAGCTTATTGGAAAGGGGATTCTAAAAACCAAGTTCTGACTCGCGTTTATGCCATCTCGTTTCCCGATCGAAAGTTACTGAAAGAATACCTCCATCTTTTGGAAGAGGCAAAAAAAAGAGACCATAAAATCATAGGGCCTAAACTCGATCTTTTCTCCATTAAAGAAGAGGCGCCCGGCATCCCGTTCATCCATCCTAAGGGAATGATCATCTGGAACCGGCTTGTCGACTTTTTAAGAGGGCTGATGATGCGGGATCAATACCTCGAAATCAAAACACCTCAGCTCATGAGCCAAGAACTGTGGGAAAAATCGGGACATTGGTCGCATTACCGCGCCAACATGTACGCATTTGAAGTGGAGGAGAAGTTTTTTGCATTAAAGCCGATGAGCTGCCCCGGCTGCATGCTTTTTTTCAAATCTCAGTCCCATAGCTACCGCGATCTTCCAATGCGCGTCTGTGAATTTGGCCACGTGCACCGGCATGAATTTTCCGGAGCGCTCTCCGGCCTTTTCCGCGTCCGAGGATTTCATCAAGATGATGCCCATCTTTTCATGAAGCCGACCGATGTTAAAGAGGAGATCTTAGGAGTTTTAGGGCTCATCGAAGAGATTTATTCCACTTTCGGCCTTGAGTATCGACTCGAGCTTTCAACGCGCCCCAAAGACAGCATCGGCTCCGAAGAGTATTGGGAGTATACAACTACAGGCCTTAAAGAGGCTCTTGAAGAATGGGGACAGCCCTTCCGCATTAATGAAGGAGACGGCGCATTCTACGGACCTAAGATCGACATCCACATCCGCGATGCCCTCGGGAGATCGTGGCAATGCGGAACCGTTCAACTCGATATGGCTCTTCCAGAAAAATTTGAGCTAGAATATATGGATAAGGATGGAACGTTAAAACGGCCTGTGATGCTCCATCGAGCCATTTTTGGATCGATCGAGAGATTCTTTGGAATTTTGATTGAACACTTTATGGGGAAATTCCCTTTATGGATCAGTCCTCTTCCAATTCGAGTCATTACGATTGCAGATCGTCATAGCGAATTTGCCCATGAAGTAAAAAGAGAGATCACAAACGCGGGATTCATCTGCGATATTGATGAAACAAGTGAATCGGTGAATAAGAAAATTAGGAATGCTCAACTTCTTCAAATCAACTACATGCTGACTGTAGGAGACAAAGAAGTCGAAAATAAAACTGTGACACTTAGAACGCGGGATAATGTCGTGCATGGAGAAATGAACCTTGCCGCATTTTTAACCTCTCTTAAAAAGGAAATGGAAACAAAATCTCTTACCCCGAGTTTTTAATGACAACGATCACTGTCTGTAGTTTTAAGGGAGGAACCGCTAAAACATCGACTTCCTTAAATCTAGCTGCGGCTCTTGCTAGATTTCATAAACAAAACGTGCTGCTCATCGATTTTGACGCACAAGCCAATCTAACAACCGGTCTTGGTTACGACCCCGATGCCCATGATAGCTTAGCGTCAGTTCTCCAAGGAAAAAAGAAAATTTCAGACATCATTCTCCCCACCTCCAATCCACGGCTTTCCCTCATCCCTGCAGATACGTGGCTCGAGCGCGTCGAAGTTACAGAGGCTCTTGCTGCCGACCGCTACTCACATGAAAAGCTCCGAGAGCTCTTAAAACCGTTGAAGCAATTTGACACCATTATCATCGACACCCCTCCTTCTCTCTGCTGGCTCACTGAATCAGCCTTGATCGCTTCGCAGTTTGCTCTCGTTGCAGCGACACCTGAGTTTTACAGCATCAAAGGACTGCAGCGTCTTTCTCAATTTATGAATTCCCTTTCTCAAAGACACGCGCTTCAAGTCCTCGGCGTTATCCTCTCTTTCTGGAACCCCCGCGGTAAAAGCAACGACGCCTTCCTCGACATCATCGAAGAGACGTTCCCGGGACAGATTTTAAAATCAAAAGTGCGCCGCGATATCACCGTTTCGGAAGCGACGATTTACGGAAAGCCGATTTTCGAAACATCTCCCAAATCGCGCGCCGCAGAAGATTATACAACGCTTGCCAAAGAACTTTTAAAGAGGTTAAGAAAATGTCCAAAGTAAATGACTTGTTATTCTCTCGCTTAAAACAAAAGTTTTCCAAGATGACAGAGCTTGCCGAAGTCTCTTCAAAAGGACAGCTCTCTAGCTTTTCGGGTGTTTTCAAAGTCCACCCCCTCTCGGATCTAGAACAAACTTCTCTTGAAGACCTCCTAAAGTCTTATCAAGGAGAAACGGAGGTCTCCATCGAAAGAGATCTCCATGTGCTTTCAGGACTCACCTCTGAAATCAAAGCGATTTCCAACCAAGCCGCCATTTTACATGGAGAACGGATCAAGAAAGCACAGGACATTTTCAAAAACTACCGCGATGGCGCTTTTTCCGCCTGGCTCCTTACAACCTACGGAAACAGACAAACCCCTTACAATTTCTTGCAATACTATGAATTTTATCTTTCACTTCCATCGAATCTCATTCCAAAACTCGATGAAATGCCCCGACAAGCCGTCTACACACTTGCCAGCCGCGACGCTCCCTTAGAAAAAAAGAAAGAGCTCTTAGAAAACTACCACGGCGAAACTAAAAATGAAGTGCTCGAACTCATCCGGCAGATGTTTCCCCTCGAAGAAAATGACGGAAGACGAGAAGACCTCCCGCTTCTTGCCTCCTCCATGATCCAAAAGCTCTCCCGCCTTTTAGGACAGAAGAGATTCAAGCCCACCGAGACAGAAGTTGCCTCCTTAAAATCCGAACTTGAATCGCTGCTTGAGCTCCTCAGCAAAAAAAGCTGAATTAGTGGCATCATTTGCCCCGTTTTATTAAAATAGAGGGGATGGCTAAAAAATTAAGTTTAATCTTTTCAGTCCTTTTTCTTGATTTTTTGACATTCTCGGCTGTCATTGCGTTTCTTCCGCTCTTTTTTTTAGATACGCCGCACAGCTTCTTTGCCACAACTTTTTCCCTGAAACTGCGCTATATTCTTCTGGGGATTTTATCCGCCACTTATCCGATCGGACAAATGATCGCGGCTCCTTTTCTAGGGCATCTTTCAGACCGTTTGGGACGAAAAGGGATTTTGCTCTCGTCCTATCTTGGCAACGCTGCCGGCTATCTCATTTGTAGCATTGGAATCTTAACTCAATCGATTCTGCCGCTTTTCATTGGAAACTTTATTGCCGGCTTGACAGGGGTAAACCTCTCGACCACCAATGCGATTATTTCAGATGTCAGCATTGATGAAAAACGGTCGAAATTCTTTGCAATGTCGCACCTGATGCTCGGCGTTGGATTTATCTTAGG
>JBGPMV010000067.1:0-8328 GCA_041487155.1 Rhabdochlamydiaceae bacterium | reverse complement strand
GCTCTCCCCTAAGGCTCGATAACCAAGAGCCGTGTAGGTTAAAATAGCCGCCGGTGCGTCGGTTAAAAGTCTGTGGAGCTGCCCTAACTTAAGGGAGCTATGAAGCAGGAATCTTTCCCGTTTACGGGAGAGAGGTTCAACATGTAATTTTGAAATGTTACGTAATAATTGATATTAAAACAAGAAAGCTGACCCATGCTGATTTGGGCCAAATGCAGCTCTATGTAAATTATTTTGATGAACAAGTCATTAATTCCAGTGATAACCCTACAATTGGTCTAATATTATGCACCAAGAAAAGTGATGCCGTGGTGAAATATACGTTAGGCGACAAGGCGAAGCAAATTTTTGCAAGCAAGTATCAATTCCACTTGCCGACAGAAAAAGAGCTAGAAGCTGAAGTGAGACGCGAGATCAAGGCAATTCAGAGTTTAAAAACCGAAAAATTAGAAGTATAAAGAAATTTGCCACGCAGTGCGTGGCAAATTCAAATGTGCCGCTTCAAAAAACCCAAGCTTTTGACTATAAGCGACTTGCGCAACATAATAGCTTTTATCTTTTAAAGTTTATCGGCGCATATGAAAACCTTAATCTTTCATCGAGAGAAGGAACTCGATATTGCTGTTGCTTTTCTTGAGTCGGCCTAAGAGGAGGTTCATCGCATCTTGGGGAGACAGATCAGATAAAGCAGACCGCATGAGATAAATTTTATCAAGCTCTTCAGGATGGAATAAAAGTTCTTCTTTACGCGTACCGCTTTTCATGAGGTCGATGGCGGGGTACATACGGCGTTCGGATAGTTTTCTATCTAAGACAAGCTCCATGTTGCCTGTCCCTTTAAATTCCTCGAAGATCACCTCGTCCATGCGAGAGCCGGTGTCGATGAGCGCTGTTGCCATGATCGTGAGCGATCCGCCCTCTTCGATGTTTCGTGCTGCTCCAAAAAACCGTTTAGGTTTATGGAGGGCATTGGCATCGATACCGCCGGTTAAGATTTTTCCTGAGTGCGGCTGCACGGTGTTATAAGCTCTAGCAAGGCGTGTCAGCGAGTCAAGAAGAATGACGACATCGTGATGATATTCGACAAGGCGTCTTGCTTTTTCAATCACCATCTCTGCGATTTGGACGTGGCGCTCTGGCGGCTCATCAAAGGTTGAAGAGATGACTTCTCCCTTCACACTGCGCATCATGTCGGTGACTTCTTCAGGCCGTTCATCGATCAGAAGAACGATCAAGAAGACATCGGGATTATTGGTCGTTATCGCGTTGGCGATATTTTGTAAAATAACGGTTTTGCCGGTTCTTGGAGGAGCAACGATGATTCCGCGCTGTCCCATTCCAATGGGCGCTGCAAGATCAATAATGCGCGTGGTCAGTTTCTCTTTTGTTGTCTCCATGACAAGGCGCTTATTCGGATAGAGAGGGGTTAAGTTCTCAAACAATATTCTGTCGCGCGCTTTTTCAGGGGGTTCATTGTTGATTTTGTCGACTTTAAAGAGGGCAAAATATTTCTCTTTTTCTTTAGGAGAGCGGATAGTTCCGTAGACGGTATCCCCTTTTTTCAAGTCGAATCTGCGGATTTGAGCCGGAGAAACATAAATATCTTCTGCCGAAGAAAGGTAGTTGTAGTTAGGCGAGCGCAAGAACCCAAATCCATCGGGAAGGACTTCCAAAACACCTTCGCCGACTAAAATTTCGGTCGGGTGGCTTGCTTTGGCTTTAACGATTTCGAAAACGAGCTGGGATTTGGCAAGAGATCCAAGATTCAGGCCCATGTCGCGCGCAACTTGGTTGAGCTGATCGATGTTCATGCGCTGCAGATCGGCGATTTTAGTGATCTGCTCTTTTCCGGTTAGAGGCGGGGCTTGTTCGAGGTCCGAGGTGGAACTGTCTGACATATTTTGTGACGGATCGTCGGGTTTCATTTAGTCTCCTTATAGTAGGTGGGGGATCAAAGCGGCGACCTGTGCTTTTAAAGCAGAGAGGTTTCCTTCGTTTTTGATCACGTACGTTGCTTTTATTTCTTTGGCCGCTTGCGGAAGCTGGAAACGGGATCTTCTCTCAAATTCCTCTTCATCGGCAGTTCTTTTCTTAGCGATTTTTTCATCTGCAATCACAGTAATTACGGCGTCGAAGTCATTTTCCATATGAGCCTCATGCAGGAGAGGCACTTCTGCGACAAAAAACTTATAAGCTACGCTGTTTTTAACAGAGTCAAACAAGCGCCGTATCTCGCGGCGGACCGCAGGGTGTAAAATCGTTTCTAGAGCTTTAAGTAGGGCGGGGTTTGAAAACACAATGTTTGAAATTTTTTTTCTATCGATTTGATTTTTTGTGATAATTTCAGGTCCTAGAAGTTTAATGACCAGCTGGCCTGTCGGGTTTTCCGCTTGAAGGAGCTGCCGAACGATCTCATCGGCACTGACGACATAAGCTCCGAATTCTTTTAAGAACTCACAGACAGTTGACTTGCCTGTGGCAAGACCCCCGGTGACTGCTATTTTCCTCAAACTTAACACTCCCCCCAATTTTTTCCAATGGAAATATGGACTTCCAAGGGGACTTTGAGCTTCATGACGTTTTCCATGCGGTATTTTACATCTTTTGCTAGGGAATGGATATGATCATCCGGCGATTCAAATAATAACTCGTCATGGATCTGGAGGAGCATAAAGCCAAGTTTATTTTTGAGGAGCGCACTGTCGATGTCGATCATTCCAATTTTAATGAGATCGGCAGCCGTTCCCTGAAGCGGCGTATTGATGGCAAGACGCTCAGATGCCGCTCTGAGGGCTCCATTTTTACTTAAAATCTCCGGGATAGGCCGGTGCCGTCCTGTCATCGTCACAACTCTTCCCGACGTGCGGGCCGATTCTTTGCAAAACTCTAAAAATTCCTTTACTCTTTTGTACCGCTGGAAATAGGTGTCGATAAATTTAGCGGCATCTTTGTACGCCATGCCAAGGCCTTGGGAGAGGCCGAACGCTTGCTGGCCGTACAAAATTCCAAAGTTGACAGCTTTTGCTTTTTGGCGCATCTCGTCAGTGACTTGTTTTAAGGGGATGTCAAAGACAAGCGATGCGGTAAAGGCGTGGATGTCTTCTCCTTCATTGAAGGCTTTGACAAGCGTGGGATCTTCGCTGAGATGCGCTAGTAATCTAAGCTCAATTTGCGAATAGTCGGCCGAAAGAAAACTCCAGCCCCGCTGCTGCGGCTTAAACGCGGTTCTAACTTTTTTCCCTTCTTTGGATCTAATCGGAATGTTCTGCAAGTTGGGATCTTGGCAAGAGAGACGTCCTGTGGCGGCAACCGATTGGTTGAAGGTGGTATGGATGCGCCCTGTCACGGGATGGATTTCATTAGGGAGGGAGTCGACATAGGTCGAGCGGAGTTTTTCAAGAATGCGGTACTGTAAAATCTCGGTCGCAAGTGGAACTTTTTCTTGGAGCTCTTCTAAAACATCTGCGCTCGTTGAAAAGCCTGTCATTGTTTTTTTAGGCGGAGCAATTCCCATTTTATCAAATAAAATCGTGCTGAGCTGCTTTGGAGAGTTGATGTTGAACTCTTCGCCGGCCAGATGATAAATCTTCTTCTCCAAGCGTTTGAGCTCGGTTGCAAGATCATGCGACATCTCTTTTAATTTCTCTTTATCGACATAAATGCCGCGTCTTTCCATCCGGGTTAATACAGGAATGAGGGGGATCTCAATGGAGTTTAGCACGGATTCCAGGTCATATTTTTTAAGTTCGACCTCAAAAAGTTTTCGCAGGCGGATGGTGTAATCGACATCTTGCGCGCAATAATCAGCAATTTGCTCTAGAGGAACATCGGCCATCGATTTTTGATGCTTCCCTTTACCGATGAGCTCTTCGATGGGAGTTTTGACGACGTGGAATTTTTCTAGAGCGAGCTGGTCTAGATTGTGGCGCTGATTTTGTGGAGTTAAAACATACGAGGCTAAGATGGTATCAAAAGAGATGCGAGGCTCCGGCAGGCCTGCATTTAAAAGCGCATGAAGATCGTATTTAATGTTGTGGCCATAGATCGAGCATTTTTCAAGAAGCTGTCCCATTTTTTCTAAGACAACTTCTTTTTTAAGCGGTCCATTTAAAGGAACATACCACGCAGTTTCTGGATCGATGCCAAGGCCTATTCCAACGAGCTCTGCCTGCATCGGACGGATGTCGGTGGTCTCAACATCTAAGCAAAAATCGCCCGCTTTTTCAAGTAGTTCACAGACTTTGTCCAGTTCATGTTCTGTCTGGACGAGATGGTAATTGTGCTTTTCTGCTTTCTTGCCGTGCACTTCCGTTTTTGCGTCGATTTCTTTTAGAAGAGAGAGGAAGTTCATCTCTTCATAAAATTGTTTGATTTGTTCCATGTCAGGCTGCTTGAGATGGAAGAACGTCTCTTCTTTTGGAAAAGGGATGTTTTGATCGATCGTTGCAAGCTTGCGGCAGAGGTGGGCAATGGCTTTTCCTTCTCTCAGAACTTGCTGCTTTTTTTCGCCCGGAACTTTTTCTGGATGGGCCAAAATGGTATCTAGATCGCCCAATTGCTGCAGAAGCGAGCTGGCAGTTTTGGGACCAAATCCCTCCAGGCCCGGAATATTGTCCGAGGCGTCGCCGACAATCGCTAGATAATCGACCATTTGCTCCGGCGTAACGCCGAAGAGCTCTTTGACTTTTTCTGCATCGACTTCCAAATTGCCTTTACTGGGATTGATGAGGTGAATGTGACGATTGACAAGCTGGCATAAATCTTTATCACTGCTGCAGATGCGGACTTTGATGCCTTCCTGCGCGGCCCAAACGGCGATGCTGCCGATCACGTCATCGGCTTCTACTCCGGAGACGGAAAGAAGAGGGATTCCGGCCAGAGCGCACCACTGAAGCGCTTTTTCAAGCTGCGGATAAAGGTCTTCCGGCATCGGCTTGCGATGGCTCTTGTAATGTTCATACAGATCGGTGCGGCTCTTTTTATTCTCGGGGCCGTCGAAAACTGAAATCAAAAAGTCAGGAGAGAAATCGGCAATGATCTTGTAAATGGAGCGGATGAATCCAAAGAGGGCGTTTGTTGATTCGCCTTTAGGATTCGTCATAGGGCCTATGGCATAATAAGCCCTAAAGAGAAAATTAACAGCATCAATAATAAAAAGTTGTTTCATCTTGAGGACAGTATACTATCTCTTAAGGTTGATAGTAGTATAGGAATTTTCCATTCAGCTCGCTTAAGTCTCCCTTTCCAAAGAACGAATTCAGAATTTTAACCGGTGTAAATGACTGGGCCAGGTCGCTGAAAAAAGGTCTTGGCGGCGTGAGTTGAATAACTTGGTACGGCTCGTTTACTTCGATTTTTGCAGCTTGCACAAGGTGGATGACGGTTTTGCTGTAGTTTGCATCCCATTCATCGATATAGCCATATTGCGCAGCTTGTTGTGCGATAAAGACGTGAGCTCCATAGGTGTTGATCAGAGCTTCTTTTGTCATCATGGGACGTCCCTGAACAACAATCGTGAGAAATTGGTCATAGAGAACAGCCATCAAATCTTTAAGATCGGCATCTTCATCCGGCCTCCAGGGACGGTACGGATTTAATGCATCTTTGTCTTTTCCTTCCGTCAGCGTCAGCGCACTCACGCCGTATTTTACCATTGCATCGGCCACGTTGAAGTTGGGGCCCATCCGTACGCCCACCGATCCAATAACACTTGAGTAGCTCGCATAAATTTTATCGGCAGCAGCGGCAATATACATCCCGCCGGAAGCGCACAGTCCATCGACATAGGCATAAATAGGAATCTGATGCTTCTTTTTATAGGCAATCAGAGCTCGGTAGATGATGTCAGAATCAGTAGCGGAACCGCCGGGAGAGTCGATGTGAAGCAAAATAGCCTTGACTCGGTTTCCTTTAAAAAAGCCTTCTCGAGAATCTAAAAGTAGATTTTCTATTTTTTCACCGGTCAAATCTCCCATTCCAATTACACCGGTAAAGTCGATCTTGAGGATGACAGGCGCGCTGGCAGGAAGCATCGTTCTATCGCCTTCAGCATCGGGCATGAGGAGCGGCTGGGATTGAGAAGGCATCATATTAGGGCCGACTAAAATACCGACTCCAAATAGAACGACGCCGATTCCTATTGCGACTCCCAGAATCATTGCAATCGATTTGCAAAAAGATCTCAGCGCTCCTGCAAAAATTGATTCCCGCACATATTCCATGTCTGACCTCTACAATGTAAATTTTATCTTATACCAAAACAGTGGGATTATGAGCTATTTCTACTTTTCAATAGAGTGTGGTAGACTGTTCCCGAATTTCTTAAAGAAGTGAGGTTTCAAATGATAGTTCAATCGAATCAAGCCGGACGAATGGAGTACAATCAATACCTACAAACTTTACCGGCAGAAAAGCAAAAAATCATAGAGAATGTTGTCCAGTCAGTAGGTTGTGTTTTTACAGAAGACGGTCAAGTTAATGGTTCAGCCCTCTTAATTCATAAAAATCTCATCCTTGTTCCGAAGAGCTCTTTTCCATTAGCTGCCGGACACATATTCTTTAAAGGTTTGGATCGTTTCATTAGAGCGACGACTTTTTTAGATGGAGAAAACGATGCGCCTTCTTCATTTCGCTCTAATTTCAAACTTTTATTCATAGTGGATCAAGAATTAACGCCTGCTCCGCTGAGCGTTGAATTTCCGATGGGAGAAGGCGTCCAATTCAATTATCATATCGATGGAAAGTTGTATGCTCTTTTTTATAACACACTTGAAGAGGCTTCAAAGTATGCAGTCAATTCTGATGCGGCTGATGGGATTACGATCCATGGAGATGCAGGAGGAGCTCGATATTCATGGAGTTACAAAGGCGTAACGAGCCTTCGTCAGGATGAGGGAGCGTCGTTAACAATCAATCAGGTGTATCATGTTGTTGAGGCTATTTTTGCATCGGCTAAGAACGATATAGTAAAGAAGAATGCTGCATTTGCGCTGGAAGCTCTGCAAAAAAGTATCGTTGACATGGGAATGCTCGAAGTAGATGAAATGCCTCGTTATTTACCACCGGATCAAGTCATTCCGGGAAAGTACGGGCTTTTTCAAGCTCGTGAGGTTTCAAGAGAGAATGATAGGTTGGTTCTGAAGGCAACAAGAGAAAAAATTATTAGCTATCTAGAGTCGGTCAGTAAGAGTCCCCGTAAAAGTAATAATTTCTTTGAAACGATACTGGGAACTGAGAAAATGATTTTTTTCATCCGTAATAAGAAAAAAGAGATTGCAAGAATCGACATCCAATCTTTGTTTACAGATGCAGCGGCCATTCTGATACGAGTGCGCGGCAAGATGCTTTTAACTATTCAAGTTCAAGATGCGATTGTTCTATGGGCTTCAAATGATCCTGATAGGATTGCTGCAGTTGTTCACTACATCGTCCACCAATGTTGGGTCGGTTTGAGAGCCATCGAGAGTAACAATTTCACCATTGTTAGACGTATCTCTCTAAGAGAATAATAACTTGAGATCCCCATTTTTCTACTAAGGCATTTCCCGACTCCATGAAGCGCCTTGCATCCGCAAGTGCTATTTCAACTTTTCAATGGATTGTGGTAGACTGCTTCCTAATTTCTTAAAGATGCGAGGTTGCCAATGACAGTTCAATCGACTCAAGCCGGACGAATGGTGTACAATCGATACTTACAAACTTTACCGGCAGAAAAGCAAAAAATCATAGAGACTGTTGTCCAGTCAGTCGGTTGTGTTTTTACGGAAGATGGTCAAGTCAATGGTTCAGCTCTCTTGGTTCATAAAAATCTCATCCTTGTTCCGAAGAGCTATTTTCCATTCGCTGCCGGACGCATATTCTTTAAAGCTTTGGATCGTTTTATTAGAGTGACGACATTTTTAGATGGAGAAAGCGATGCGCCTTCTTTATTTCGCTCTAATTTCAAACTTTTATTCATAAAAGATCAAGAGTTAACACCTGCTCCGCTGAGTGTTTAATTTCCGCTAGGAGAAGGCGTCCGATTCAATTATCACATCGACGGGAAGTTGTACGCTCTTTTTGGAGATGCCGCGGGATCTCGATATTCATGGAAGTACAAAGGCGTGACGAGCCTTCATCAAGATGCGGAAGCGTCGTTAACCATCAATCAGGTGTATCATGTTGTCGAGGCTATTTTTGCATCGGCTAAGAACGATATAGTAAAGCAGAATGCTGCATTTGCGCTGGAAGCTCTGCAAAAAAGTATCGTTGACATGGGAATGCTCGAAGCAAATAATTTGCCTCTTTATTTATCACCTGGTCATGTCATTCCGAAAAGGCTCGGGCTTT
>JBGPMV010000066.1:0-8374 GCA_041487155.1 Rhabdochlamydiaceae bacterium | reverse complement strand
TCTAGGATCATCATATGGGTCACAAATGCCGCATTATTTCTTGCACCTTCGGTTGCCATGAGCAGGACATAAAGATTAGTACCGATAGTTTTCAATTCCGGCAAAAGATTGGCATCAAAAGGATCTAAAATCGCTTGAGCAATTGCTCCTTCACTATTGTTTAATTTTTTGATAGATTCGATGGTTTCTAGGATCTGACTATAAGAAGAGCCGGTCATATTTCGACCTAACAGAATAACCAGGTCGGTTCTATTCCCAATATCAGTTGTTGTTTGTTTGAGGCAGACGCTTTGCCCATTAATATTGATAATTCGAATCACGTTCCGAGATTTGATTCTAGGCTTCTTTTTAACTTTTTTTTGATCATTAACCGCTACCATTTGGGCGAGCAAGTCTTGCGTTGTATAGCCCGGTTGAATGGCAATATTACGGTTGTCTTTTACCCCTTGTTTTAAATGCCGCGCGTGATCGCGGTTCATCAGTCGAACTAGTGCAAGCATTTCGGCTCTAGAGTTGACATCATGATGAGTGAAATCAGCTAAAGTAACGCGCTCTGAGAGATGCACAGTTTTTAAGTTCTGATAGAGAGCGGTGACTTCTGGGGAATACAACAGAGATCTACCCATAATGTGGATATTTTGAATAAGTATTTGGTCGCGTTGGATATCAAAGGGACAGTCAAAGGAGATGTACTCCTGTCTTTTTAACGGCCTATATTGAATATAATCGGCTACCATCATGATCTTGATCTCCTTTTGGGAGGAGATTATGGTATGAAGTTAAAATTTTAGCAAGGATTTGGTAATTTAACTGATTGATCCGTCGCAGATGTGAAGAGTATGGTAGGGGCGGCCCTCTAAGAATACGGGCGATGTTAAGAACACTTGTCCAAACGCTGTAACTTCTGCAAGAAGCGCTTCTCTGCGGGCCTCATCTAAGTGGACGCCAAAGTCGTCGATGCAAAAAAGAGGGGAGACCTGGTGCTCGCGCGCAAGATGTTTCCACTGGGCAAGGCGCAGCGCTGCAACAGCTGTACGGATCTGCCCTTGGCTCGCATAGCCGGCAGCGGGAAGGCCATTGATCATGATTTCCACATCATCGCGGTGAGGTCCCAGGAGCGTCGATCCGATGATCAGCTCTTTGGCCCGGTGTTTGAGGTAATTGTCTGTGAAAGAAGGCTGGTAGCGGATCGCGATGTGATCTTTCTCTTTGGATAGAGCAAGCATCGCAGCTGCAAGCTTTTCTTGGAGATCGATTAGAAGCTGGCCTCTTTTTTGCTTAATGTACGAAGCTGCTGCCACCATGAGGGTTTCCCAAGGCTCTAACCCCTCCTCTTTTTTTTGCCTGAGCAAAAAGTTTCGATGCTTGATCGCTTTGTGGTAGCGCGTTGCGTGGTAGACATAGAGCGGATCGCTTTGCGCCAAATGAAGATCTAAAAACCTTCTCCGATCAGACGGTGAGCCTGTGATGAGGAGGACATCTTCAGGTGCTAAGAGAACGATCGGGAGCTGGCCAAGAAGGGGATTGAAGTGAGAATACGAAGTGTGGTTGGTCTCCAGCTTTTTAATTTCTCCGTCAAACGAGAGGCGGACTTTTTGCTGGATATTTTCCTTCTTAAACTCTGCTTCAATGAAAAAAAAGGGGGCCTCTTGATGGATGAGTTCTTTCAGATGGGGCGTGCGAAAAGATCTTCCGGTTCCAACCAGAAAAAGGGCTTCTAAGAGATTGGTTTTTCCTTGAGCATTTTCCCCGCGGATTAAATTGACACCGGGGGAAAATACAAAGACCTCTTCCTTGTAATTTCTAAAATGATGGAGGTAGAGCTTTTCGATATACATTAAGCATCAAGGCGCATTGGCATCAGCACAAAGTGGGCCGTTGTTGAATCGGTGATGAGGCCCGGATTGAATGCATCGATCAGCGACAGGTTAACTGTTTCGTCTTTGCTATGCCGCAAGATGTCCAAGAAATAGTGGGGATTAAAGGCCACATCGAACTTAGGCCCGCCGTAATTGACCGGCATGCTCACTTTTCCTTCGCCGATATCTCCTGACATCGCTGTCAGGTGAAGCTCGCCGGGCGCAAAGGTAAAGCGGACCGCGCTGCTATGGTCGGTTGTAAATAGAGAGACTTGCCGCAGAAGGGACATGAGCTCTTCCCGGTGAAGGGAAATCGGAGCTTCTGCTTTTTTCGGAATGACGCGGTCGACATCGGGGTATTGGCCGTTTAGGAGTTTTGTAATAAGAGTCACGCTGCCGACTTCAAGGCCGATCTTATCTGCAAAAAAAGTGACTTTCGACTTGTCATCTTTGATATCGATGAGTTTAATCATCTCTTCGACAGCTTTTAGGGGAACGACATATGAGCCGACTTGGTTTTCAGGGAGATTAACGTCCGCATATAAGCGGGCAAGCCGCTTGCCGTCCGTCCCGATAAAGGTCGCCAGTTTTTCCTTGTGCTGAAGGAGAATGCCATTCAACACTTGTCTATTGTCATCTCGTGCAGCTGCAAAAGAGCTGCGGATCAGCATTTCTTTAAGAAGCATGTTTTCAATCTCAATCGAGACCCCTCCGCTCATATCCGGAAGAGCAGGGAATTCGCTTTTGTGCATGCCGCTCATTTTGAAATGGGAGGAGCCGCAATTAATATGAGCGGTTTCAGGAGTTTGCGCATGGATTTCAACTTGAGAAGAAGTCAGCTCGCGTACAAGCTGAAAAAACTTTTTCGCAGGAAGAGTAATCGCGCCTTCTTCCAAAATTTGAGCGCCCGCATACGCCCGCATGCTGACTGTCAAATCGGTTGCACTTAAGATCAGCTGATCGTCTTGGGCTTCCAAGAGCACGTTGTTTAAAATAGGCAGCGAAGGTTTTGCAGGAACTATGGCTTGGATTTTGCCGATAAGATTTAAAAGATCGATGCGAGGGATAATAAGTTTCATAAGATGTCCTTTTCATAAAAAGATACCTGAAGAAACAGTAGCCTGTCAATCTTCCATTGTCTTTTACGCGAGGCTAAAAACAGAAACCGAGGTTACAATAACCTTAAAAAAATATTGGAAAAAACCTGTAATTTCATTACAGTAGTCGCAATTGATTAAATTATGAAGAGAAAGAAAGAAACATTTATTTTTGAGGGGCTTGGATTCCCAATCAAGCTCATTAATGTCCCTATGAAGAAGATAGCTGGAGAGTGGTGCATCGATGTTAATATGAATAAACTAATGATTGTCGCACTAGAAGCGCTCATCCATAAACCTATCCCGCTCACTGGAGATGAATTGAGTTTCATTCGCTCTTACCTGCAAATGACTACAACCGAGTTTGGGAAGGCGTTTGGAGTCAGCCATGTAGCAGTTTTGAAATGGGAAAACTGTGAAAATCGGATTTCTCCGGCTTTAGATTTTTGCATTCGCCTTTACGTACTCGACCATCTTCATGCCAAAGATGCCAAATTCAGAGCAGTTTACAAAAAACTCAGCTTAGAGCAGCTTTCTAAAAAGGAGAAAGGGAAAATCCATCCTCTAGCTATCGACGTAGAAACAGAAGACCTGAAAAGTGCTTGAACCTGTCAATCTTCTCTATCTTTTAAAGAGCGATCTATTTGCCGGTCATGCTCTCGTTTTTTGAGCGCGGCCCGTTTGTCGTAGGCTTTTTTGCCGCGCGCGACACCGAGTTTGACTTTGACAAAGCCGTGTTTCAGATACATGGCAAGAGGAATGACAGTCAGCCCCTTTTCAGTTGTCAGGCTTTGAAGCTTGGCAATTTCCCGCTTATGCAGCAGCAGTTTGCGCTCGCGCCGCTCCTCGTGGTTGAAATGGGTGCCATACTTGTAAGGCGCAATCGATGAGTTTTTAAGGTAGGGATCTCCTTGATGAAACACGACATACGCTTCTTGGAGATTGCCGCCATGATTTCTAAGGGATTTGATTTCGGTTCCGAGCAAAATAATTCCGGCTTCATAAGTCTCAAGCACTTCGTAGTTATGAAATGCCTTTCGGTTTGAAACGAGATCTTCCATGTGCTATCCAAATAGGGATTGACCAAAGGGAGTGACGCAAATGCACCGCTCGCCCTTATGGGTGCCGATTGCCGTAATGCCGGCTTCAAAAAGGTGCTCTAGAACAACCCTTTCGATTAAATTTAGTTCGTCAGAGGAATAAACCGGCCGCTGATATCTCCAGCTTTTCCCCGTTTTTCTTAATGCAACGGTTTGACCTTCGCTGGCCGGAGTGTAGACGCTCTTCATAAAGTCGGAGAGCAGGACCCACTCAGCATTCAAAATCCTCAAGATCGACTTTTCAATTTCGCGGATGACTTTTTCAGAAACTTGGAAGTGGTTGTGCGGATGGCGATACAGATAAAGAGCTCGATTTTCCATGCGTTGATCAAGCCAGTCCATTCCTGCATCGGTGAGTATCAATTTCTGGTTATCGAGCTCTGCAAGTTCAACAAGTTCGATTTTCATCAAAAGCGTTTTTAAATACTCTTCATCAGGAACCGGCGTGTTGAACTTGATCGAGCCATTTTTTTGCTGTAAGAAAGCCGGCTGCTTTTTAGCGTGGAGTAAAACAGAGGTGATATCTTCGACAAAAGCAAAATCAGCCTGCCGGTATCTCTCGACTTTTTTCGGATCTGGAATAGTCGGAGGCGCTGTTTTTCTAAGAAATGTCAGATGCTCTTTCCACTCATGAAAAAGGGTCGCGGCTTGATGCCATTTATCGCCCACTTTTTTGTACGACACCGTGCAGACAAAATGGAATTCGAGCATTAGCATCGCTTCCTGGAACTTTTCAGGGGAAAGGCTGTATTTTTTCTGGATTTCCTCAGCTCCCACCTCAAAATGAGGTGCTTTTAAGACATCTTGAGCGATCGCGCTCAAATGGGGTTCAGAAAAATTTATATCAACCAAATACCGCTGGTAGACAATAGGAGTAATCAAATATTTTTCAATAATAGAGTCAAAAATATTATTCGATGTGCGAGGAATCGCATACCAGACAGGAAGGACGTGGATCGGAACTTTCTTGAGAAGATGCTGGAGGAATTCCATGCCGGGCTCGAAGTCGTCTTCAAACTTTTCCAGCTCGGTTTCAAAGTATTTCCTTGCCTCTTTGTCGACAACAACAGCCTCGTCTTCAAACGAGATCAGCCCCGTCTTGGCAATCTTTTTTAGAATTGCAAGAGTCGTAACTTCCGGAATATCAAGGCTTTTGGCAATTTTTCTGACTGTTGTCCTAATAGGACTGAACAAAATTTCTTCTAAAACGGCATGGACTTCATTGGTCAATTGAGAGAGAAGAAGACGGTTCTCAATATCCCTTTTATAGTCGTAATCTGAAAGGGTAACCTTGTGTTTGCGGACTGTAGTTGATTCAAGCATATGGCCCAAGACTCAACTATAGATGATTTTTCTTTTTGAAGCAATTCAAGAGTGTTGTATTTTTATTTCATGACAAACTACCCGCATGGCCAGATCGAAGAAAAATGGCAACACATCTGGGAGGAAAAAGACCTTTTCCGAGCAGAAGTTGATCCATCAAAACCAAAATACTATGTTTTGGACATGTTTCCCTACCCCTCAGGAGCAGGGCTCCATGTCGGCCACGTCACAGGCTATACTGCCACCGACATCATTTCCCGCTATATGCGCACCAAAGGGTATAACGTCCTCCATCCGATGGGATGGGACAGCTTTGGCCTCCCTGCTGAGCAGTACGCCATCCGCACAGGAACGCACCCTGCCATCACGACCGAGCACAACATCAACACCTATAGACGCCAGCTCAAATCGCTAGGGCTTAGCTACGATTGGAACCGTGAGATTGCCACCAGCGACGCAACCTACTACAAATGGACCCAGTGGATTTTTACAAAACTCTTTGAACGAGGGCTTGCCTACGAAGCAGAAATGCTCGTCAACTACTGCCCGGCGCTTGGAACTGTTCTTGCCAACGAAGAAGTCGATAACGGCAAATCGAAAGAAGGGGGCCATCCCATCGAGCGAAGACCGCTCAAGCAGTGGATCTTGAAGATCACCGCCTACGCAGACCGCCTTCTTCAAGATTTAGACCTCCTCGACTGGCCCGAATCTCTCAAACGGCTTCAAGTCAACTGGATTGGAAGAAGCGAAGGGGCTAGAATTCATTTTCCCATCGACTCTCACTCCGAGACAATCACCGTTTTTACAACCCGACATGACACCCTTTTGGGCGTCACCTTTATCGTCCTTGCCCCCGAAAATCCTCTTGTGCACAAGCTAACAACCGCCGCGCAAAAAAAATCAGTCGACGCCTACCTCAAAGAGACCGCTTCCAAATCAGACCTCCAGAGAACCGATCTTGCAAAAGACAAAACCGGCGTTTGGACCGGGGCTTACGCAGTTAATCCCGCAAACAAACAAAAAGTTCCCATCTGGGTTGCCGACTACGTTCTTGCCGGCTACGGCACCGGTGCTGTCATGGGAGTTCCCGGCAACGACGAGCGCGACTTTGCCTTCGCAACAAAATACAATCTTCCTATTATACCCGTTGAAGAAACCGGCAGCGTTGAAGAAGCAAAAGAAAAAATGACCCACTGGCTCGAGGAGCACAAAGCAGGGGAGAGGGCAGTTACATACAAACTGCGGGACTGGCTCTTTTCCCGGCAAAGATATTGGGGCGAGCCGTTCCCGATCCTCCATCTTGAAGACGGCACTAAAAGAGCGCTCACACTGGACGAGCTGCCGCTGACGCCTCCGGCCCTAACCGACTATAAACCCTCCGGAACAGGGGAAAGCCCCCTTGCCAAAGTGCGCGAGTGGGTAGAAATCATCGACCCCCAGACAGGCAAAAAAGCACTCCGAGAAACCAACACTATGCCCCAGTGGGCAGGATCGTGCTGGTACTATTTAAGATTTTGCGACCCGCACAACACAGACGCCGCATGGGATCCTCACAAAGAGAAATACTGGATGCCGGTCGACCTCTATGTAGGCGGCGTCGAACACGCCGTGTTACACTTGCTCTACGCCAGGTTTTGGCATAAAGTGCTCTTTGATTGTGGATTCGTCTCTACACCAGAGCCGTTCCAAAAGCTGCGCAACCAAGGACTTTTGACCTCCCGCTCCTACCAATTACCAACCGGCGCCTACGTCGCCGCAGAAGACGTCTACGAAAAAGAAGGCAGCTACTTTCAAATGGGGACCGACATCCGACTAGATAGCCAGATTGAAAAGATGTCCAAATCCAAACTCAACGGCGTCACACCCGATGAAATGATCGAAGAGTTTGGAGCCGACAGCCTCCGCCTCTATGAAATGTTTATGGGCCCTTTTGACCAAGAAAAAGTCTGGAACACCGATGCCGTCCAAGGATGCTACCGATTCTTAAACCGCTTTTACACCCTTATTACTTCAGAAAAAGTCACCGACGCGCGAGACGAAGCCGGCCTTAAAATTGCCTCCCGCACCGTTTTCCAAGTCGAAAAAGACATCCAAACCATGTCATTTAATACCGCCATTGCGCGTCTCATGGAGTTTATCAACGGTTTTCAGCCCCTTCCCGTCTATAGCAAAGAAGCGCTTAAACTCGTCACGCAAGCCCTCTATCCGTTCGCCCCCCATATCGCCGAAGAAGCCTGGCAGCACCTAGGAGAGCCTGAAAGCCTCACCTATGCTCCCTTCCCGCTCATCGACCCCACCTACTTGATCGATGCCACCACCATCTATGTCGTCCAAGTCAACGGAAAAATGCGCGGCAAATGGGATCTTCCCAAAGATAAAACCGAAGAAGAGATCCTCGCCTTTATCAAAACACAGCCCCAAATTATGAAACATCTAGAAGGCTCCATCGAAAAAGTGATCTTTGTTCCCAACAAACTCATCAACATCGTGATCCATGCTTAAGTCCCTTTATAACTTAGCGCTTCTCGTGTTTGTGCTCGCCTCTCTTCCCAAATGGATCTGGGAAGCCCTCAAACACAAAAAGCACCGCCGCTCCTTCCTAGAAAAGTTCGGCATCGGCCTTCCTGATTTTCAGTTTTCAAAAACTGGACCTCGCATCTGGATCCACTCGATATCCGTCGGAGAAACCAAAGCCGTAGCCCCCCTCGTCAAGCACCTCCAAGAAAAACACCCCCATGCCGCCATCCTCATCTCAACCGTCTCCGAAACAGGACTCGAAGAAGCCCGCCGCAGCATACCTGACGCCGCCCACTACTTCTACTTCCCTCTAGATTTTTCATGGATCATTAAAAAACTCATGAACAAAATCAAACCCGATCTCCTCATCCTCGTCGAAGGGGATTTTTGGTTTAACCTCATCGACCTTGCGCCACACGTTGCCCTCGTCAATGGGCGCATCTCTGAAAAGTCGCTCTCCCGCTTCAAAAAAGTCTCT